>JABIQF010000039.1 GCA_018668095.1 Cellvibrionales bacterium | reverse complement strand
TACGGAATTCCATTTACAGGTTCCGGCTATCAATCGACGGTTGCATCCATTGAGCGCAGTGATTTACTGGCCTTTCATGAAACGAATTTTAGTGTCGATAACGCGACGCTGATGATTGTTGGTGCAACCAGTGAAGCAGAAATCAAACCGCTTTTAGAGCGACATTTAGGCGCGTGGAAGAACGTTTCTCCTAAGGCAGATAAACTGCAAGCCTCCGCTTTATCGTTCGATATGGTGTCCTCAGTAATGTCGTCAGCAAGCGAAGCGGTTATTTATTTAATCGATAAGCCGGGCTCTCCGCAGTCATTAATTTTAGGTGGTCAGTTATTGCCAGCTACCGCTTGGCCAGATACTTATAAATTAGATATGGCGAGTGAAATTTTAGGTGGCTCGTTTACCTCACGTATTAACATGAACTTGCGTGAAGACAAAGGTTGGGCCTATGGTGCTCGTACTATTACGATTGATGCTAAAGGTGCAAGACCGTTACTTTATTATGCGCCAGTGCAAAGTGATAAAACTGTTGAATCGCTTCGTGAGTTGTTACGCGAGGCCAATGAGTACGGCAGCGTTAATCCACCTAACAATGCTGAGCTATCGCGTTTTAAAGATTCTTTTATTCGTAGTTTACCGGGCAAATTTGAAACTAATGCGGCTGTATTGGCTGCGCTGGCTGACATCGTCAAATTTAATCGTCCGTTAGATTATGTGTCGCTTAGTCAGCAACAAGTTTCGTCGTTAAGCGTGGCCGATTTACTGCCCGTTATCGGTGAGAGAATTCATCCTGAGCAAACTATTTGGTTAGTGGTGGGTGATTTGGAGAACATTGAGTCGACAGTGAGAGCGGCTAATATTGCACCCGTTATTGTGCTAAAAGAATAACCGGTCTTATTGGTATCGAAAGTTGAAAAATATATAAGAAGGTTTAAAAATATATAAGAAGCTATGGACGGTATCCGCATCATATATGCATCCGTCCAGTTAGGCTTAAAGTAGGGCGAGGCGGTTTTTTTAAAGTCTTAGCCTGTGCTGTTTAGATGTTTTTTCATTTTTCGGCCTGCGAGATAGCGTTCAGCATTTTCAGCGGTTAGAGGCTTACTAAATAAGTATCCTTGAATAATATCGCAATCCATTTTTTTAAGTATAGCCAGTTGTTTTTCTGTTTCGACACACTCGGCCACTATTTGCATATCTAAACTTTTACCTAGCGTGATAATCGATTGCACTATACCTTCGTTAGCTTGACTACGCCCCAATCCTTTTACAAAACTGCCATCTATTTTTAGCGTATCGATGGGTAAGTCTTGTAAATAACTCATGCAAGAATAGCCAGTCCCAAAATCATCTATGGCAATACTTATACCTAAATCGTTTAACGATTTTAATATGGGCCCGGCGATTAACCTTGAACCTAAAAAGGTATTCTCGGTAAGTTCAATTTCTAAATATTCTGGGGGCAGACCTGTGTCATTCAGTACCGAGTGAATATTTTGCAAGCATTGCGGCTGGATTATAAATGAGGGCGGCAGGTTAATAGATATTTTTACCGGTGCAAACCCCGCTTGTTGCCAGCTCATATTTTGTCTGCAGGCCTCTTCAAGTACCCATAGTGAAAGTTGATGCATAAGCCCGACATCTTCTATTATTTGCAGGAATTTATTTGGTGGGACAAATGCTCCGTTAAGTTTCCATCTTATTAAGGCTTCAAAACCAATAAGTTTTTCGCCATCACTTGAAACTTGTGGCTGATACACCAAAAAGAAATCACTGTCTTCAAACGCCTTATGTACATGCATTTCCATGGATAAGCGCTGCACTGATTTGTTAAGCATGCTCGAATTAAAGTAACAGTATTTCCCTACGCCTTGTTCTTTAGCATGATACATACTGATATCTGCATGCTTAAGTAAACTTTGGCAGTCTTTCCCATCTTGTGGGAAGCGGGCAATGCCCACACTGGTAGAAACATGTAAGCGATGGCCCGACACAATGGTCGGTTTGGCCAGTTCGGTAATAATTTTTTCAACAATAATGTCGATGTCTTCTGAGCTTTTAATATCTTCAAGCAGCATGACAAACTCATCGCCGCCCCAGCGACTGACGGAGTCAGATGTCCGTAGTACTTTTATGAGTTTGCCGGCTACCGCTAAGAGCAGTTCATCGCCAATACGGTGGCCGAGGCTGTCGTTAATAATTTTAAATCGATCTAAATCGAGAAACAGTAAGGCAATTTCTGACTGGTTTCTGTCAGCGACTTTAATGCTGTGTGAAAGGCGCTCCATAAGCAGGTGGCGGTTAGGTAGTTGGGTCAGTTCATCATAGTGGGCGCGGTTATACAGTTGCATTTCATGCGTTTCTATTGTGTCCAGCATGGTGTTAACGCCTAAGATAAGGTCGCCAATTTCATCATCACGATCATTGTTAAGACGTTTATGGTATCTCTCGTTCTTGGCGACATAGCCTACCAAGCTAATCAATTCACTAATGGGCGAGGTGAGTCTTCTTTGCAGTGTCCAGTTTAGTAAGTAAGCCAAAATAAGGCTGGCTAAAAGCGCGACACCGATAATTAATAGGTAGCGTTGTTTTTGAATGTTTAATGCTTTGGTGTTTGCAGAAATAACAATAAAGCCAAGGTTTTCTTCGCCTAGGCTGATTACTTTTGATAAATAAATAGTCTGCCCTTTGATTATTAAGCCGGTACTTAGTTGCTCAGCAGGCATGTCAACAAGCTGCCCGGGTCGCTTATATTCAGCGAATAACTCCATGTTAGCATCATAAATTTGTGCGTATCGAGTTGATGTATAGTTTTCTAGCGATGAGAGTAGGACTGCCGCCGATTGCTGATCATTAAAAAGCAATGCTGATCGACTGGTAGCAACCAATAAATTAATCTCACTATCCATTGCCTCTAAAAGATTGGCTTTGTAGTCAGCAATAAAGTTTGAATAAAGAAAGCCGGACATAATAAACAGTGGCAGAATATTAATTGCTACAACAGCAATAAGATGCTTATAAAAGAAACCTATTTTATTTCTATGCTTCGAGGTGATCATTTGATTCTCGCCAATTTTAACAATTCAGAACTGGCCGACACATTGGCTGCGTTAAGTTGTTGTAAGTCGATTTCGAAGCGCAGGTTTTTATTTTGTTCATAGAAAGTGATGGAGGTGCCCGGAAAAGAAACTTTATCTGAGTCGCTGACTATAACTGTGTTTTCAGTCAAGCTCGCATTAATCTTCTCAAAATTGTCTTTACTCGACTCTTTTACATAGAGTAGTTCACAGCCATCTACGGTGTTACTTAAATATGCTTTTACAGTCTGTTGCAGCGGCCCCGATTTCCTGTTTGCTGACATCTGATTAAAAAACAAAAGAAATTCAGGCGAATCTTCTACACAGATCCGTATAGGTGCTGGCGGTATTTCGGGCGAGTTATTGGGCCATTCAATAAAGCGCGTAAAATTAAGAAGATAGGCGGCTTTTAGCTTATCTTTTTTAGTGAGCTGCGTTTCTGATTTTGCGGTGTCACAAAACGCTAAGCTCGCAAATGCAATTAAAATAACCTTGAATATTATTTTAAAGGCTTGGCAATATTGGTATGAATATAATGCGCTTTGCATTACAGCGCTTTCGAAATATACAAAGAACTGCGCCACTTCTCCTTGGGTTGCGGTCCGTTAAGGTGCTGGTAAATAGGCTTGCTCAGTTCCATATTGATTTGATAGCCATCAGTGACTTTCCAGAGTAAACCAAGGCTTGTACTAATTTTCTTGCCGCCATAGAGGTCTGGGTTAGTGATGCTTGCTGGGTAGTCCGTTGCAGGCTCGCCAACTAATAAAGAGTCATCTTGTCCGTGTATGGCGTCGCTATATTGACATGCTAGCCCCGCATAGCCTTGTAGCTTCGAAGATAAATCGGTTTTATACCGACCGCTCAAACTATAGTTATTGCCGAGACGGTAGTCTCTGTCATTGCTGCCAGTACGTATAGTTGCAGAAGCTTTTAGGCTTAAATTAGGTGCTGAGCTATTTTGATAGCTCAGTTCAATTGGGAAGTCATAAGTGCCTGAGCCCAGTTGCATGGTATAGGGTAGCTGTTGATCACCTGGACCTCTGGGTGTGTCACCTTGTTCATCAATAGATCCTGTGGGTAAGCTTACCCCAAGCGAAAGCAGCCATGATCCTGAGTTTAGAGTGGTGCTGGCTGATATGACAGTATCACCAATACCACTAGTATCAATAGTGAAGGTTTCGTAGCTTGGCACCAAGCTCAAATGGTCAGTTGATTGTTTGATATATGGAACAGAGATATGCCCCTGCCATTGTTCATTAAATTGGTAGCCAACTGAATAAATGTGGGCCGTTTGAGTGATAGTGGTAGGCACTACAGGAAAGGTTTTACCGGAACCGTTAGACGGTGGCCCTTTCACATCGCTGAAGCTGAGTGATTTGCTGCCGTCAAGGTATCCTTCGAATTTTGCTGTTTTGTATTGATAGTTGAGTGTCCACGGTGAAGTTTGGATCCGTTGATTAGCGGTGTCATAAATGCTCTGGTTAAAGAGCTCTTGGAAGCTCATTTGAGCGAACTCAGAAGGCGTGCTTTGTGCAAGACAGTACGAGGTGGCAAAAAAGCATAATAGTGATGAGTTGGTTGCCATTACGACAGGTATAATTTTCATTTTTAGGCCTTTTTTTTCTTCTTTTAGAAATAAGAAGTGTGTTTTCTGAGTTTTATATTTTTATAGCTCCCTTCATAACCTACAGTGTTCAGGTCGTAATGCAATATTTATTGTTTAAAGCCATCCGTTATTCACGATTCGATCACAATTAGGCAATATCTTAAGGTTTATATATCTAATACATTAGTTAATTAGCTTAAAGTTATAAGTACTGCGACCTTATATACTCATTAATGCTGATGTGGTTGATGGTTTTTCAACCGATACTTATATAATAGTACATATATCGTCGCAGACAAGATTAAGTGTTAGGAACTGCCTTTGCTTATTTTTTATGCCGATGACAGGTATTAAGTTCAAGACGTAGAGTTAGGCTCTTTTTTTATTAATAATGAGGGATATCCGCAAAAGAGTAATGAAATAGAGATTGAGTGCTCTAAAAAAAGAATGATAACAACATTGACTCGATTTCAGAGGCCGTTTAGGGCCAATGAAGCCTTACCTTTAAAGCCATTCCATCACCTTAAAAACCCGTGATTATTCTTGGTTTACCTAAATACATTTGATGGTTTATTCGTAATGTGACAATGGTTGATGATTTACCAGAGCGGGCTTACACTCTGTGCCACATCTGGCTTAGATAGGTCTTATTTTATATTTATCAGAAGGGCGCGCGCTCTCGGCCAGCTAAGCCCCATGGTGGTACAGAAGTCGAGATTTAGACTTAAAAGTATCAATTAACAAATCGCTATCGATTAAGCCATGGAAATCCGGGCATCTGACGAATCGTAATAGGATAAGTAACAAATAGAAATAATCTGCCCGTTGATACCTACATATCTAAAACATTAATCGAAGTTAATTGGCTATATAAATAAAAAGCAGTATTAAACGTATTTATGTAATCCATAAAAAATTACTAGTTGGTTTAGGAGAAAGAAATAATGCCCGCTTATAAAGCACCCAGAAACGATATTGATTTTGTGATGAACGAATTGTTTGATTTCGACACGCATTATCAAAATTTATCGAATAGTGAGGAGGTCACGCGTGATCTTCGTGATGCAATTCTTAGCGAGGCGGTTAAATTCAGTGAGCAGGTATTAGCCCCATTGCATCAAAGTGGTGATGAAGAGGGTTGTCATTGGAGCTCAGAAGGCGTGACTACGCCAGCGGGCTTTAAAGATGCATATAAGCAATTTATTGAAGGCGGTTGGGCGGGTCTCACGATGCCTGAAGCCTTTGATGGTCAAAATTTACCTCATTCGTTAGGTATTGCTATAGGAGAATTAATGGGTGAGGCGAATCATGCTTGGGCGATGATTACGGCTTTAAGTTCTGGTGCGAGGCATACGCTTATTGCGCACGGTGCCAAAGAGTTACAAGACGCTTATTTACCCAAGTTAGTGTCAGGCGAGTGGACGGGCACAATGTGTTTAACTGAGCCGCAATGCGGCAGTGATTTAAGCTTTTTGAAAACCCGTGCAGAAAACAATGATGATGGTTCTTATTCTATTAGCGGCACCAAGATTTTTATCTCTGGTGGCGATCACGATTACACCGATAATATTGTTCATATTGTATTGGCCCGTATTCCCGGCGCACCTGCAGGCACCAAAGGTATTTCACTGTTTGTTGTACCTAAGCGTTTACCGCAAGCGGATGGTTCATTAGTTGCTAATGCCGTGAGCTGTGGCTCACTAGAAAATAAAATGGGTATACATGCTAACCCTACCTGTGTAATGAATTTTGATGGCGCTAAAGGGTTCTTGATTGGCGAAGAAAATCGTGGCTTAAACTGTATGTTTACCTTTATGAATTCAGCACGACTTGATACTTCTCTTCAGGGATTGACGCATTCTGAGTTGGCGCTTCAAGGCGCTATGACTTATGCGCTTGAGCGTGAGTCAGGTCGTTCTTTAGGCGGAGCTAAAGCACCCGATCGTCCAGCCGATCCATTAATTGTTCATCCCGATGTGCGCCGCATGCTGCTAACAATAAAATCGTTCTCTGAAGGATCACGCGCGTTTATTTATTATTTAGCGCAGTTGTCCGATCGTGATAAAGAGGGTGATCCATTAGCTAAAAAATTGATGGGTTTGCTAACGCCAATTAGTAAAGGTTTTATAACCGAATGCGGTATTGAATCGGCTAATCATGGTGTTCAAGTTTATGGTGGTCATGGTTATATTCGTGAGTGGGGTATGGAGCAGAATATTCGCGATGCACGGATAGCGACATTATACGAAGGGACTACAGGTATACAGTCCATGGATTTGTTGGGCCGTAAAGTGTTGCTTGATGGCGGGCAAACCTTAAATGCATTTATAGATATTATTCAGACAAGTTTGCCAGAGATTGATGCAGAGTTTAGATCAGCATTAGCAGCGCAGCTCACTGAATGGCAGTCACTTACTCAAGCTATTATGGTAAGCGCTGGCGGTGATATCGATGAATTAGGCGCGAGCGCTTTTGATTATTTGATGTATTCAGGCTATGTCATTATGTCGTGGATGTGGGCTCGAATGGCCTCGGTTGCATTGATCAATGGTAACGATAACGACAGTGCTTTTTATCGTTTAAAAATTGAAACGGCGCGTTTTTACTTTCAGAAAATATTACCGCGAACACAAATGCATAAGCTTCAAATTGAAAACGGTTGTTCATCGCTTATGAGATCCACGATGGATGATTTTCGTGAGACCTCAGCTTAGTAAGCATGAATAAATAGGCAGTATTATAAAACAGTAAAAGATAAGCAGTAAGAGAGAATGTATGGCCGCACCTATTTTAGATCAGCGTGATTTGGATTTTTTACTTTATGAGGTTTTTGATGTTGAGTCCTTAACCTCGCGAGAGCGTTATATCGAGCATAATCGTGAGACCTTTGATGCGGCAATCGGCATTGCCAAACAAGTGGCTGAAAAATATTTTTTACCCATTCGTTCCAAAGCCGATACGCATCAGCCCATGTTCGAAGGCGGTGTCGTTACCATGATTCCGGAAATTAAAACCGGACTGGATGCAGTAGTGGCTTCGGGCTTGGCATCTGCGCGTGCTGATTACGATTTAGGCGGCATGCAATTACCTGAAGTTGTCGCTAGTTGTACGGATGCTTGGCTTACAGCGGCAGCCAGTACATCTTTAGGTTATGTATCACTAACAACGGCGAATGCGAATTTAATTGATGCCTACGGCAGCCAAGCACAAAAAGATAAGTGGGTACTGCCAATGCGCGAAGGACGCTTTGCTGGAACGATGGCAATGAGCGAACCTAATGCAGGATCAGGCTTGGCAGATCTCACTTCAAGTGCCCAGCTAAATGATGATGGCTCTTATTCTATAGTGGGCAACAAAATTTGGATTTCTGGCGGCGATCATGAATTAAATGACAATATTGTTCATCTCGTTTTGGCGCGCGTTAAAGGTGCGCCAATAGGGATAAAAGGTATTTCATTATTTATTGTGCCTAAGTTTTTAGTCAATGATGATGGCTCATTGGGCGAGCGTAATGATGTTGCCTTAGCAGGGTTGTTTCACAAAATGGGTGGTCGTGGTCAAACGTCTACAGCCTTAAATTTTGGTGAAAAGGGCGGCGCTACTGGCTATTTAGTCGGTGATGAAAATAAAGGCCTTATGTATATGTTTCATATGATGAATGAAGCACGCATTATGGTGGGTTTTTCGGGTGCAATTAATGCGCTGGCTGGTTATCAATACTCTTTGGATTACGCTAAAGAGCGTCCGCAAGGTCGTTTGCCTTCGTGTAAAGATCCTCTAACGCCTCAAGTCAATATCATTGAACACGCCGATGTGAAGCGCATGTTACTTGCACAAAAAGCCTATGCCGAAGGCGGCTTTGCTCTATGTATGTTCGGCGCACAACTGGTTGATGATATTAAAACCTCTGATTCACAAGAGCGACGGGCGTATGCAGGCTTGTTGCTGGATACCTTAATACCGGTGATTAAAACCTGGCCTTCGGAATACGGCTGCAAGGCTAACTCCATGGCGATTCAAGTGATGGGTGGCGCTGGTTATGTGAACGAGCACCCTGTAG
>JABIQF010000011.1 GCA_018668095.1 Cellvibrionales bacterium | reverse complement strand
AGGCGGCTCGAAAATGCACCGATGACAATCCTACTTTGATAATCTGCGGATCAATTATGCTAGCCGGTGCTGTTGCCACTAATTGCTCTTGGGGACGCGCTTGTGAATCACTACCCTGACGAATAAAGTGAGGTGACTTACCTTGATAGAGCTCGGTGAGTATTTGATCGGCAAGTATCGCATCTAAATTAACCGGGGTTTCACCCTCAATAATATTAACCAAACCCAAATTTACGATCTCTTGCTCTGGTTTCCATATGGGGGCTTCCGATTGTAATAAAGCCTGACCTTGCGCCATAGCGCTCGAAGCCGACTGTAAATAGAAACGCAATGGCTGGCCTGCGCTGTTATCAAAGACGGCGCGACCAAATGAGGGAATCGGCTGAGTTAACTGACATTGTAAAACATGACTATCTGACAACCATTTCGCCTGATCCATGCGTGGATGAAAGGTCATCGCCTGCACACTCGAATAACATAGCGCAGTCAAAACCAAAGCCGACATTATAAAAACGTTAGAGCTCAAGCGCTTATGTGCTTGTGCGCTGAGTAAACGTTTAGATAATTCCAAACATGGGTAGATAGGAGCTATAGGCATAGTTGGGATAGTTTCCAGTCACATTTAAACGCTAATTATTTAAAAGCAAATCATTATTTAAACTAATAACGGCCAAATCACCGATTTCTTTACCTTTGCAAATGCATAGCTTGAATTTAAAATAGCTGTGTATTATCCAAAATAGCCCACTACGGCTAAAGCCCTCAACATGACGGGCTTAAATATGCTATCTTCCCAACAAATATAGGCAATCGATGACTTCAGCAACCACAATTACTCTGACCCAACCTGACGACTGGCATATCCATCTGCGTGATGGCGCTGCACTTGCTCGCACGGCAAATGATGCCGCGAAACAGTTTGGCCGCGTCATTGTTATGCCTAATTTGGTACCACCCGTCACCAATGCTGCCGAAGCAGAAGTTTATCGCAATCGCATTACTGCAGCGGTTGATGATAATTTATCTCTCGATCCTTTAATGGTGCTTTATCTTACCGATCTAACCAGCCCAGCTGATATCGAAGCCGCAGCAGCGTCAGGTTCAGTTCATGCGGCTAAATTGTATCCTGCCGGTGCCACCACTAATTCCGACAGTGGTGTGACAGACATCAAAAATATATACCCAGCGCTAGAAGCCATGCAAAAAACCGGTTTGGTGTTAGCGATTCATGGTGAAGTGACACACAGTGATATTGATATTTTTGACCGTGAAGCTCAGTTTATTGATTCAATACTAAAACAAGTCGTTAGTGACTTTCCTGAATTGCGTATTGTCTTTGAACACATTACTACGCAGCAGGCTGTCGAATTTGTTGAAGCAAGCAGTGCTAATATAGTGGCTACTATTACGGCCCATCACTTACTTTATAATCGTAATGATTTACTCGCCGGAGGCATTCGCCCTCACTACTATTGCCTTCCCATTTTAAAACGTCAGCGTCATCAACAAGCCTTGCTTGAGGCAGCGACTAGCGGCAATCCGAAATTCTTTCTGGGTACTGATTCAGCACCGCATTCACAACAAAACAAAGAAAGCGATTGCGGCTGTGCTGGCGCTTATACAGCTCATGCGGCTATTGAATTATATGCAGAAGCCTTTGACGGCATGAATGCATTAGACAAACTAGAAGGCTTTGCCAGTTTCTATGGTGCTGATTTTTATAAACTGCCACGCAATACCGGCACCATCACTTTAGAAAAAACGAGCTGGCAAGTGCCTGACCAATTAGCTATGGCAGGTGATCAACTGATTCCGCTGCGTGCTGGACAAGATATTTTATGGCGGTTAGTGAATAAATGAGTAATGAAATGACCGACGTAAGTAATGTCTCGGATAATCCAGAAGCGCAGCCTATAGAGCATTTAATGGAAAACCGATTTCGCGGCTACTTACCCGTTGTTATTGATATAGAAACCGGCGGCTTTAATGCGGCTACCGATGCCATGCTAGAAATTGCCGCTACTATTATTAAAATGGATGATCAAGGTAATGTATTTTGTGGCGAAACTTACAGCTACCATGTTCGACCGTTTGAAGGCGCTAATATAGATCCTGCTGCGCTTGAATTTACCGGTATTAATCCTGACCACCCACTACGACCTTCACAAAATGAAGACGTTGTTCTCGGTGATTTATTTAAGCATGTTCGTGCAGAGTTAAAACTGGTCTCTTGTAAGCGAGCCATTATGGTGGCTCACAATGCGGCTTTCGACCAAGGCTTTTTAAATGCGGCACTGCTGCGCTGCGATATAAAACGCAATCCTTTTCATCCATTCTCTAGCTTTGATACGGCGAGTCTTGCTGGCCTCGCGCTGGGGCAAACCGTTTTAGCTAAAGCTTGCTACCATGCCGGCATTGCCTTTGATAACGAAGATGCGCATAGCGCCAGTTATGATACGCAAAAAACAGCCGAGTTGTTTTGCTATATTGTCAATCGTTGGAAATCACTGGGTGGCTGGCCTTTACCACCCGTTGAAAAAACGACAAAAGCGCCCTCCGAAGATTAAAGCAATAGCTAAGCTAAACCGTTCATCTAAAAACGGTATGCTTTAATAGAACTCAGTATTAAAAAAATCTATCGACACTCGTGTAATCAGGCTAATATAACTATGTATTCGATTAACGAGACTCACAAACAACTCAGATGATCAATAATTTTGGCAACGGTGCAAGTTATTTACTGGAAGGTTTCAGACTACTGAAACAACCGCGTATTTTGCCCTTTGTCATTATCCCGCTGTTACTCAATATCGCACTTTTCTACTTTAGTATTTCTTACTTATACGCCAACTTTGACCTTTGGCTAAATGGATTTTTAGATCAAATACCCGATTGGCTTAGCTTTATTAAATGGCTGCTCTGGCCTTTATTTATTGGCATGATTTTATTGATTGTCGCTTATGGGTTTACCTTTGCCGCTACGTTAATAGGCTCACCTTTTTATGGCTTATTAGCCGAACAAACAGAAAAAGTGATCACAGGAGAATCGGCCGACAGTGTTGGAGGTCTACTCGCTGTACTGGCGTTAATTCCCCGCACACTCATGCGCGAAATTCAAAAGTTACTGCACTACTTTTTATGGCTAATACCGCTACTCATTTTATCTTTACTATCCCTACTCATTCCGCTATTAGCACCGCTTATGCCTTTTATTTGGTTTGTTTTTGGCGCATGGATGCTAGCGATCCAATACACTGATTACAGCTATGACAACCATCAGATACCGTTTAAAATTTTGAGAAAGCATTTAAAAAGCGATAGGGCAACCGCCTTGGGATTAGGTGCCGCCGCAATGTTCTCGACAATGATTCCGCTGCTCAATATTATTGCAATACCCGCAGCGGTTTGTGGTGGAACAGCTTTTTATGTAGAGCGACTCAAGAAAGAATCGAAGCTTTATAAACAGGATAAAAAACTAGATGAGACTAATCCATAAATTCTAAGGGTGGTTGCTCACAAGCAATTTTTTCGCCCAGTAATTCTTCTATATCTAACAACATAAAAGCATCGTCTTCACAGGCCAGACTAATCGATGTGCCGGTTTCACCTGCACGGCCTGTACGACCAATACGATGAACATAATCTTCAGGATCTTCGGGCAAATTATAGTTAATGACATGGCTAATACCATTGACGTGAATACCCCTACCCGCTACATCAGTAGCCACTAATACTTTGATATTGCCGTCTTTAAAACGCTTTAAAGTACTGGTTCTTTTTTGCTGCGCCACTTCACCCGACAACATGCCACAGGTAATTGACGACTTGCTTAAGCGCTCATAAAGCCAGCGTGTTTGATCACGACGATTAGCAAAAACAATGGCGCTAGTGACATCGTCTGACTTCAGTATATTTTTCAATACTTGGAATTTATCTTTAGAGCCAACCATATACACTTTTTGGTCAACGGAATCAGAAGCGACACGATCTGGCTCCATTTCAATGCGCACAGGATCAATTGTCCACTGTTCAGTTAAGCGAATAACGTCCTCAGTGAAGGTTGCACTAAACAATAATGTTTGACGTTGATCTTTTGGCGGACAAGCGCGAACAATTCTGCGTACTTGAGGAATAAAGCCCATATCCAACATACGATCAGCTTCATCAATGACCATAATCTCAACCATATCAAGACGCAAATCACCGCGTGTCATAAAGTCGATCAACCGACCCGGTGTCGCCACAACAATATCAACCACCTTGCGCTGCACACGTTTTAATTGCGCCGCGTAATCCATTCCGCCAATTAACATTTCAACATGAAGATCAGCATGTTTTGTTAAATCTTCGGCATCTTTAGCAATTTGCATAACCAGCTCGCGCGTTGGCGCAATCACCACCACCCGAGGTTCACCGGTATAGCGTTCGTCATCAATCGGATGTGCAAGCAAATCACAAATCGCTGTAATTAAAAACGCGGCGGTTTTACCCGTACCCGTTTGCGCCTTACCCACGGCATCCAAGCCATCTAATGTATGCGGTAATATCGCCGCCTGAATCGGCGAACAATATTCAAAGCCTAAATCGGCTATCGCATGCATCATCGACAATGGTAAATCTAAATCATGAAAGCGCGTTAAGCCTTCTTTTTCAGGCACAGGAAATTTATCTAATGACCAAGCCGGTTTAGGGGCTTTTTTGGCGCGAGGCGGTTTAGATTTTTTACTTGAAGCGGGCTTACTAGCGGATGCTTTTGCGGACGGCTTGCGCGATGTATCCGCAGCCGCTTTCGCTGCCACAGATTTTTTAGCGCTACTCTTTGAGCCAAACAACTTACTAAACAAAATTAACCACCTCGGCGGGACACAGTCCCTCAAAAAAATATAGCCAGAAGCAGTAACACCGAACTGACAGCATGAATGGTGCGCATTGTATGCGATATTTCTCGTTTGCCCAAAAATAATCCAAAAAGCCGACAAAATGTAGACGTTAGACAGCATAAAGCCCCGATAACGGGGCTTTATTAAATGATTTTTTCTTTTTAGCGATTAGGAAAGCACGTTATCTCGATATCGTTGAGACAACCAATAGTCCAAACTGAAATAGCGGCCGCCGCCATAAAAAAATAAGACCATCAACATAACAAAGTAGGTTGCCGCAAATTCAATACCGCCTTTTAACACAGTGATGCTGCCAGCCTCGGTTAACCAGTCATAATTGCCATGCTGCTTTAACAATCCAATGGCCGCCGCTTTGCGCTGATTACCCTCTTCGATTAAATCCATACGCCATTCCCAAGGTACGGTGAGCTTCGCTTCAGGAAAGGCATGCCAACCATTATCCCAATGTGCCGTGCCTGCAGCTACAACCATAGTAAACATCAATGGCAAGCTTGCTAATCGCGTCCACAAACCAAATAACAGTAACCAACCACCTATTAACTCTGTCCAAGCAGCAAGAAAAGCCAAAACACCTGGCAACGGCAGACCTAAACCCCAATCAGGATTACCAAACCAGCCAACCACATTAGGGTCAGCTAAGAATTGCTCGAAAAAACCAACGTCAGCACCTAATTGCAGCTTTCCGTAACCGGCATAAATCATAATAGGCGCTAAAAACACGCGTATTAACAGCAAAGGGAGGCCATCAAAACCGCTAAATTTTTCTACTAAAGCATCGAATGCACGCATAATTGCTTAACCTCATCTATCGCTATCATTAGTGTTTTGTTGCCGATCAATCGTCATTGAACGACCTTGAGACAAACGCACAATAGCAAAGTTGCGCCAAAGTTGGGTATCAAGGCCATCGAAAAAACGCTTATCGGCCTAAAAACACAATTATTCGCTTAGGTTTACCTTAATTAACCCTCTCGGGGTGGTCAAATACCATACAAAAAAGCTAGAATAACGAATTGCGAGTGAGTGCATAGTGGAAGTAAGCGCTAAATCTCAGTAACGATAAAGGAAAACAGGTAATAAACGCCGAAATTGAGCCACTTCGGTGTGGTGCACCGCATTAATACGCGAATGCAAGTATTAGTAGGACCACAAAATAATAAAAATACTATTTAATACAACAGCTTAAAAGATAAAAGCGATCATTAATAGGTAATTTGCGATCATGGAATTGGAATCAAGAGCCACACAAGCAAACACGGGAGGCTTAAATTCCTCCTTAGTCATTGCTGTGCTTTCGGACGATGCCAACACGATTTCCTTGATCAAACACTTATTAGCCATGAGTAAGCAAACTCGCTTTGATATCAATGTTATTTCCAGCGCCTATTTTAATGCTAGCCAGATTTACAATACCGACCTTATTTTGCTCGATCGAGAATTTGGCCAACGTCCTTATAGCAATACAGTGAGTGACTTAGCGCAAGCCAGAGTCGATAAACCGCTTCCTGCCATTATTGTGCTTTTAGATGAAGCCTTTTTAGCTGACGATCTTCGCCTTATTGCCTCATCGGTCAAAACGGGGGTCGATGATTTTATTCTCACTTCTGAGTTATCACTTAAAAGAATTCTAGAGCTTATTACTGCGCAGGAGCCCAACTCGCATGTCGTTACTCAACCAAAGCCAAGCATGCATGCAGCGCAGTCTCCATCAACTCTCGCCTCATCAACTCTCGGCTCATCAACCCACGCTTCATCAAATTTAGCTCCGCCGGTTTATGCGCCTGCTTCACCGACTACTGAAAGAGAGCCCGCAGCTAGCCCAATAGTTTCTCATGAAGCACCTATTGAGAAGCCCTATGATGAGCCTCTTCAACCGCAATCGCAGTTAGTGCACCTACTCAGCATTGATCTTGAAAATCGGCGCATTCATTTAAGTCAGAATGAGCATAGCATTTTAATGGATGAAGCCGATGCGATTGTATCGATTGAAGAATGGCTAGAACTACTGGATGCCGAAGGCGCAAAAAGCTTTCACTCCATGTTACAACGCGCCAGTGAATTTTTATCCGTACCTAAATCTATTAGCTGCACCATTAAATCTAAAACCGGTATCGTCTATCCGGCGGATATTACCGAAATTCAAATTAAAGAAAATGGCCAAGGTCGTGTCGTTGGTATCAACGCGCAAATACTCATTGGTACTAATATTATTGCATCTGTTTCTGGCACACACACTCCCTATGCCGGTTTCGATAATCTGGATGATATTGGCAGCACCCCCATGGTCGACAAAGTTTGGATGAACATTGCTGAATCCTTACCGATGATGTGCATGGTGTTAGATCAAAACGGTTATATCGTTAGAGTCATTAACAGTGATCGCTCAAGCACACATTATTTTCCCGAAGCGCATGTAGGACAAACATTAAAAGATGTTTTCGGTATTGAATCACTCGACAACTATGTTGAGTCTATTAATAAAACATTGAACACCGGTAAAGCGCATCAACAGACCATTGCCTACTCTAGCCTTAATGGAGCGCGCTGGTTTGATACGTTTATTACTAAAATGCGTGGCGACTTAGGCATTTCTCGTCAGGTTGTCTGGACGGCTTTTGATGCAACAGCTGGTCGACAAGCCTATCAAGAATTACTGAAAAATCATGACACACTTACCGACACATTAAATGATGCACCGGTTATTTTTTGCCAAAAAGATGCTGATGGACGTTATCAACGCGTTAATCGAACTTTTTGCGAAACCTTTAATGTTCGAGCCGAAGTTGTAGCTGGTCGTAATGATCAAGATATTTTTAAGGGAAACACCCTTGATCAAATCACTCAGCAAGATAAAATTTTGGCTGAACAAGGTGGTGATGCCAGCTTTATTCAAACCGAGACAATCAACGGCCAAGCTATCGCTATACAGTGGCATAAATTTGCACTCAAAGGCCATTCAAGTAATAAAGTTGAATCGATTGCCGCTTTTGGGTTTGTCTCAAATGACATTCAATCACCCATAACATCTCCATCAGCAACAACAATTGCAAATACCGAAGAAGAGCAATTCACAGCGACCATGGAAGAACCCAGTGGCGCTATTGGACAAGATACCAAAGCAATCATTAAAAACATTGTGAGCTATACCGAAATAGCAATTTCACAAAAAACACCGGGTCGAGAGACTCGTGTTATTGAATATCTTAACCAAGTAGTGAATGCCAGTGAACGCGCTAGAGATCTTATTATTGAAGCATCGAGTCAAAGTGATGATAACGGCGACAAACAAAGCATAGAACTAAAGCCATTGGTTAGAGATATTGTTCATATGCTCAAACCTACTTTACCTATGTCTATTAATTTTCAAACAGACCTTGAAAGCGCCTATGGCAAAGCATTGGTTTCGCCGGTTCGTTTTCAACGTATTGTTATGCAGTTATTAATTAGCGCCAGAGATAGCGCTCAAAATAGTACAACGGACCAACAGAACAACGTAGATCGCAATAATATTTTGCTCTCACTGAAAAACCAGAACTATCAAGACCAAACATGCACCGCTTGTAATGAAGCGATTAATGGCGATTATATTGCTCTAGAAGTCAAAACGACTAGCGGCAGCCTAAATGCTGATGATGTGAAAAAAATGGTAGCTGCTGCCACAAAAATTAAAAGCCAAGCAACTGAATCAAAACAAAAAAGTAATAATATTATTGTTATGGCTCACGATAACGACGGCCACGTTGTTATCGAATATGATCAAGAAACCATCACGCTTAAGCTGTTATTTAAGCAAATTGCAGGCAATACAGGCAATACAGGCAATGACGATGACAGTAGTAATCACCGTCAGCAAACGAATGCTGATGTGACTAGCCTTTCTAACTTGTAGAAAAAGTGTTTTTCTCATAAAATGTTTTTCCCAAGAGAAGAGTGCTTTATCAAGCCAGTATGAAAAATATATCAATACTCAAAAGTGATTCCCACCTTCCGCTACTGACACTAGTCACTAGCAATCAAAACCTGCAAGACGTATTAAAGTCATCTATCGATTCGCAACGCTATCAATTACTGACAGCAAACACCGCAAGTGAAGGCCTTGACCTCATTAGTGGTCATCCACAAACGGCTGACGCTAAAAAAACTGACGTCGCCAAAATAGCTTTAGTTGATTTAATATTAGAAGATATGGATGGGCTTTCATTTATTGAAGAGCTTCGCGCTCGCCATAGAGGTTTACACATTATTGCTATTATGTGTAAAAAAGAATTAGCTGCCATAGACATGACTGCTGAGAGCATTACTTTAATGGCCTCACAGTGCGGCGCTAATGCGGTATTTACAGCGCCCTTTAATTTAGCAGAACTACTCGCCACTATTGATCGTTTTCTTGAAACATCTGCAGCTGTAGATTCTGCCATCACTGCTAAAAATATTTCTGAAACGACTCCTACAAAAGAAACTGCTTAAGAATTTATTGCTGTAATAAATCGCGGCATTGCATTTAAATCATCGTGATCAAGCACATTTAAATATCCCTCCGCCTCAACAATTTTTGTTATAGCTTCTCGCTGATCATAACCATGCTCAATAATTAAATGGCCACCGCTTTTTAAACACGCCTTTGCCTGCCGACTAATTAATTTAATATCATCATAGCCAGAATCCTTACTCACTAAAGCACTGAGCGGTTCGAAACGAACATCACCTTGTTGCAAATGTGGATCTTGCGCATCGATATAAGGTGGATTAGAGACGACTAGATCAAAACTATTCTTAGCCAGTGCCGAAAGCCAATCACCACGCAGTAATGGAATTTCATGACAAGCACCATTGGCAGCCAATTGCTGAACATTATTTTTTGCTACCGAAAGTGCACCCTCTGAGTAATCACTTGCCACGACAAAATAATTGGGTTTTTCGGATGCCAGCGCTAACGCAATAGCACCGCTTCCAGTACCTAAATCAATAACACTGGCTTGCTCAGGTAAATTCAATTGCAAAATATAATCAATAATCGCTTCGGTTTCGGGGCGAGGAATTAACACGCGCTCATCGACCTTCAACATCAATGACCAGAACTCTTTCTGTCCTAATAAATAAGCGACAGGAATACCATCACAACGACGCTGCACCAAGTGATTGACGGCAGCTAGCTGATCGGCATTAATAATAAATTCAGGATGAGAATATAAAAAACTGCGCGGCTTTTCTAACACATGCAATACAAGCAACTCAGCATCAAGGCGAGCACTGTCACTGTGCTGTGCCGCAGCAATTGCATCGGCACAGTTACGAACAAGTTGATCAAGACGCATAGACATGGCGACTATCGTTTAATCATCACCAAGCTCTGACAACAAATCGGCTTGGTATTCGTTAATTAATGGCTGTACAACTTCACCGAGTTGACCTTCAATAATTTCATTTAATTTATACAGGGTAAGGTTAATACGATGATCAGTTAAGCGACCCTGTGGAAAATTATAGGTTCGAATACGTTCAGAACGATCACCGCTGCCCACTAAGTTGCGACGCTCACTGGCTTGCGCTTGCGAAGCTTCATTACGAGCAAAATCCATTAAGCGTGCTTGCAATAATGATAATGCCCGCGCTTTATTTTTATGCTGCGAACGCTCATCTTGACACTCAATAACCATGCCCGAAGGTAAATGCGTAATTCGAATCGCCGAATCCGTTTTGTTAACGTGCTGACCACCCGCGCCCGACGCTCTAAATGTATCGATGCGTAAATCGGCTTTATTAATATCAATTTCTTCTACGGCATCGGCCTCAGGCATAACGGCAACCGTACAAGCAGATGTATGTACTCTGCCCTGCGATTCTGTTTCAGGTACGCGTTGAACACGATGCGCGCCCGATTCAAATTTAAGATGGCCGTAAACATCTTTACCACTCACGCGCGATATCACTTCTTTATAACCGCCGTGCTCACCTTGGCGCTCGTTCAGCACTTCAATAGTCCAGCCTCGCGTTTCTGCGTAGCGAGAATACATACGAAATAAATCACCAGCAAATATTGCGGCCTCATCACCACCAGTGCCTGCTCGCACCTCAAGAAAAACGTTATTTTTATCGTTAGGGTCACGTGGTAATAACAAGCGTTGCAATTCAGCTTCAAAAACTTCAATGCTTTTTTTACTGCTGGCTAAATCTTCTGACGCCATCTGTCGCATTTCTGGGTCATCATCTTTAAGCAGGCTTTCTGCTTCGGCCAACTCTTCTAGCGCGCCACGATAATCTTGGAAGCATTTAACAACGGGTTCAATTTCCGCGTACTCTTGCGAGAAAGCCCGAAACTTTTTTTGATCGGCAATAGTTTCTTGGTCACTCAGTAATGCAGCCAGCTCATCATAGCGCTCGCTGATTACATCTAACTTCATTAACAAACTGTCTTTCATTGATTACTATCTCTTAGGCAAATTTTATTGACGGCTCGCTTATTTGTACTGCGAACACCACCGTCAATGTTGTTATGCTTTGCTATCGCTTTTAGGATCGTCAGGTTGAGAGAGCATATTCTCTAAACCAAACAGTTTTTTTGCCGATTCCAACAACGCTGTATTTTTACGACCCGCGGCATTGCGCATTTCAACCGTTGGCTGATGCATAATTTTTTGAGTTAACGCGCGCGCCAACGAAGTTAATACCTCTTCAGATGATTTACCCGCTTGCAATAACTGCAAAGCACGCTCTAATTCTTCATCCCGCAAAGCTTCTATAGTATTTCGGTATGACACCACTAAATCGGTAGCGCCTCGGCTGTGGTGCCAAAGCATAAATTCATCCACACCGGCATCAATAATTTCTGTCGCCTTATCGGCTTCAGCCACACGCAAGCGAACATTATGATCAATGATGTCCCGCAAATCATCGACGGTATATAAATACACATCGGGCAAGTCGGCTACTTGCGGTTCAATATCACGCGGCACAGCAATATCAACCATAAAAATGGGTCGACGCTTGCGTAACTTTAATGCTGCCTCTACTGCGCCTTTACCTAATACTGGCAACTGACTCGCCGTTGAGCTAATCACAATATCGAAATCACTGAGTGCCTCAGGCACCTCCGATAACATAATAGCTTTAGCATTAAGCCTTGTTGCCAAGGTTTGTGCACGATCTAAGGTACGGTTCGCAACCACAACATTTTTTGCGCCAGAGTTCATTAAATGCTGAGCGACTAGCTCAATAGTATCGCCCGCCCCCACCAACAAAACAGCAACCGACGAGAGATCAGCAAAAATACGCTGCGCCAAGGTTACGGCAGCAAATGCCACTGATACTGGATTTTCACCAATCGCTGTATCACTACGGACTTTTTTAGCGACGGCAAACACTCGCTGAAAGGCTGGCTCTAACTCAACACCTATTGCATTGAGTTGTCGAGAAACGGCATAAGACGATTTCATTTGACCAAAAATTTGTGGCTCGCCAAGTATCATCGAGTCCAAACCCCCAGCCACACGAATTAGGTGCCTAAGCGCTTCTTGATTTTCATAAATATAAACATGCTCACTAAACTGCTCAACCGGCAATGCTTTAAACTGCCCCAGCCAAGCAATCACGGCTTCAGACTTATGCTCAGTGCTAACAATTAACTCGGTGCGATTACAGGTAGAAACAATCACGGCTTCTGCGGTGCACTCAAGTCCAGACTCAGCATTAGCTGCCGACAACCATGCCAGCAAGCTCGGTAACGCTGTATGCATCACATCCGGCGCAAACGCCAGCTGCTCTCGCAGCTCAACGTTAGCCGTTGAATGATTGATGCCAATAGCCAATAGCCGCATAGATAACTCAGTAAATAAAATAAGGTCGTGGTGGTTCTTTATGATCTAGCCGCACATTTTAGCAATAACTCAGCACAATGTGGATGGTAATCATTGCCCTAATGAATAATGACTCTCGCCTAGATATGGGATTGTCTGCCAAACTATGCCATGATTAGCCTCTATACTGATCAACTGAAAAATGATTATTAGCCATTTTATAGCAATACATAGACACGACTTCGGCGCCTAGCGCACACTCAAACGAAAAAATGAGATTTCCCTTGGTCACAGCGTTCAACAGAGCGGCTTTAACCGCAGCCTCACATCGTTTAATTAGCCCACTACTTATCGCTTTATTGCTGAGTGGATGCTCAGTCATGTCTCAATTTGATAGATCCAACGCCGCACCAGCAACTACAGACAACGCATCTATTATTAGTATTGGTAACAACACTGGCACTGACCATCAAGCAACAGCACCCAATAAAGAAGCCGAAGGCGATGTAATAGCAGCGCTTATCGACAGCCAAGAAGCACCACCCACACGACCTTTTCCAGAACAAACACTGTACAACTTACTTATTGCTGAGCTCGCCACCCACGAGCAAAACTTTCCACTGGCTATTGAAAAATACCTGCTTGAAGCGCAAAACACCCTCGATAGCGGCTT
>JABIQF010000012.1 GCA_018668095.1 Cellvibrionales bacterium | reverse complement strand
GTCTCTTTTATTTTTTGTATACCGCGCAGCCGTATATCAAGCACATGTCCTTTAATGGTGTTTTGAAGAATAACATTACTGCCCTCTCCCAAAGGAATCATCGGTAATTGTTCTGCATGGCTTAAATTTATTGCTTGTTGAAGTGCTTCTAAATTATCGATTTTACTGTAGGCGTTAGCCGCAGATGATAGCCGCAAGGTGTTGTGAGCTTGTAAATTAACGTTGCGCTTCATCATGGCTGGGCGTTTTTTGAAACAGCCATCTGCAAAGTCGATAGCAAGGTTTTTGATGCGTCTTCGACTAAATCAATAACATCATCAAAACCACTCAAGCCACCATAATAGGGATCGGGCACTTCCTTTGTTGCTGAAAAATTATTGGCATAATCAAGAAACAGCTCAAGCTTGCCTGTAAAGTCACTTGGGCACATAGCTTGTACATCGATTAAATTTTGCTGATCCATCACTAAAATATAATCAAACTGATTAAAGTCATTGCCGTTTATTTGGCGAGATCGTAAATGACTAAGGTCATAACCGCGTGACAATGCCGCGCTGGCTGATCGCTTATCGGGTGAATGCCCAATATGCCAGTCGCCGGTTCCGCAAGAATCGACAGTGATGTATTGCTGTAGCCCTGCCTCGCTAACCATTTGCTCAAACACGCCATGTGCCGTTGGTGAGCGACAGATATTACCTAAACAAACGAAAAGAACGGATACATTTCTCATGAAGATTTGTCCGCATTAAACAAGGCCCGAACGCGTTCTAAATCATCTATTGTATCTATGCCGCTGGGTAAGCTAACGCAGGCCTCTTCGCAGTGAATTTCTACGCCGTTATCCAAGGCGCGTAATTGTTCGAGTGATTCAGCTTGCTCGCCAGGTGACATAGGCCACGCTACAAATTGATTAAGTACTTCTACTCTATAAGCATAAATACCGATATGTCGATGCCACTGAATGGTTTCGTTTTCTGGTAGCGCATAAAGCTCTGCAATATCGCTATTGGTCGTTATTGAATTCAGTGGTGGCCAACTCCGAAGCCATGGTACAGGTGAGCGAGAGAAGAGCTGAGCGAAGCCTTTTTGATTACGCACCACTTTCACAGCGTTAGGGTTAAGTATGTCTAGCGGCGCAGTAATGCGCTCACAAAGCGTCGAAATCCCCGCGTTCGCCTGAGATAAAAGATTTTCAGCAACTTGATTTATTACAGCTGGAGGGATTAAGGGTTCATCACCTTGGACGTTAACGACAACATGATTATCATCATAATTTTTTTTGCTGACGACCTCTTGCAAGCGATCGGTGCCCGAGGGGTGGTCAGCAGAAGTCATGACTACCTGCCCGCCAAAATCAGTAACGACTTCGGCTATTCGTTGATCATCAGTAGCCACTAAAACTTCATTAGCCTTACTGAGGCAAGATTGCTCATAGACGCGCTGCACCATAGGTTTACCAGCGATATCTAACAATGCTTTACCGGCTAGTCGAGTTGAGCCAAAGCGTGAGGGAATAATAATCGTAAATGACAAATGGGATCTCCGAAACGTTAATTCGCTAGCTGAGCACAGAGGTTAGACGTCAGTTGGCTATCAACATTGGCGCTAACATCTATAGCATAAAGCGGTAGTGTATTTTGCTTAAAGCCACCGCATTTAACTGCATCTTTTGCTGTCATTACAATGGCCGCATGTTCATCTACATTGCTTGATGAATGATTATCTGCAAAGGCTAAGTCACTTTCTTTGTAGCTGTAATGGTCAGGAAAAGCATGCTCAACAATGCGTGGTGCATTTTCATTATTGGATAATAGCAGACGAACAGCATTAAAAAACCGCTCAGGATGACCAATACCAGCTACCAAGTGAATAACGCTGTAACGATTGAGATAGCTTAGATCTGCTGACTGCAAACTGTTATCGCTTAAATCTCTCAAGCCATTAATGGCCATGCTCAGTGAATACTGAGTTTGCTGATCAGCTTGTCTGTATTGGGCCACTAAGTTTTGTAGTTCAGCGGAAGGCTCGCCATTAAACACGACCATATCGACACTGCTAAGACGCTCTAAAGGCTCGCGTAACGGCCCTGCGGGTAAAAGCTTTTGATTGCCAAAGCCACGCGCGGCATCCACTAACACAACCTCTATGTCGCGCGGCAAGGCGTAATGTTGTAATCCATCGTCGCTAAGTATGATGTCGCAGTCAGTATCTTCAACTAGCCTATCTACCGCTTCTATGCGGCGTGGGCAAACGATAACGGGCATTGACGGTAAAGCTTGAGCAATATGGACGGGCTCATCGCC
>JABIQF010000013.1 GCA_018668095.1 Cellvibrionales bacterium | reverse complement strand
TTTAAAGAGGGGAGGTTTTGGCAATATTACATGCTATGAGAGAGGGATGGCGACTACTCACTTATTTAAAACTACCGGCACTTCTAACGTTTCCTTTATCTGCTCCATTACCACAAAGCTGGTGCAGTCTTTAAGGCCGGGAAGGTTGAGCAAGATCTCACCATAAAAAAGGCGATAAGCTGCCATATCGGCGACTCGCGCTTTGATCAAATAATCAAAACTACCCGACAATAAATAACACTCTTGGACTTCTTTCAAATTTTCTGCCGCTTTTCTAAAATCTTCAAATATCGATTTTGATGTGCGCTCTAGACTCACCTGAACAAAAACGACTAAGGCGGCATCTAAGTACTCTGGATTAATCGACGCGCTATAACCTTGAATCACACCTTCGCGTTCTAATTTTTTGACTCGCTCCATACAAGGCGTTGCGCTTAATCCCACTTGTCTAGACAACTCAGCATAAGAGATTCGGCCATTTTTTTGCAGTACACGTAATATGTTTCTATCAATAGTGCTTAATTCTTTAGCGCGCATAGTCATCCTCATTCTCCTTATTAAAGCGATTAGCATTGCGTCATTGCTGGCTTCAAATAAGTATAAACAAATGAATCCTCTGTTTTTGTAAAAATATAAGTGTATTCAACTGATCAATGGCGGAAGTTGATAAGGAATCTCATTATTGGCTTTTTTATACTGTGAGTGGTTTTAAAGCGCATTTTAATCGGCTTTAAAGATGAATTAATTGATCAATGAATAGTATGGATAAGAGGTGATAGCAATGTTAATTGGCGTTCCTAAAGAGATTAAAAATCATGAATACCGAATAGGTTTAACCCCTGGTGGTGTGCGTGAGCTTGTGGTGAATGGGCATGAGGTGTTAGTTGAGAATAATGGTGGCGCGGAAATTGGTTTTGATAATGAAGAATACCTTGCGGCAGGCGCAAGTATTGTTGATACCGCAGAGGAGATTTTTGCAGCGGCAGATATGATTATTAAGGTCAAAGAGCCTCAGCCTAACGAATGCAAAATGTTGCGCGCCGGTCAAGTTTTATTTACCTATTTGCACTTAGCGCCAGATCCAAAGCAAACCCAATTGTTAGTTGAATCAGGTGCAACCTGTATTGCCTATGAGACAGTTACCGATAATCAGGCAGGGTTGCCATTATTGGCGCCTATGTCAGAGGTGGCGGGTCGTATGTCTATTCAAGCGGGTGCGCATCATTTAGAAAAGGCGCAGGGCGGTTTAGGCAGTTTGCTAGGTGGCGTGCCCGGTGTTGCGCCCGCTAAAGTATTGATTATTGGCGGTGGCGTTGTGGGTACACAAGCGGCCAGAATGGCGATTGGCATGGGTGCTGATGTCACTATATTGGATCGTTCATTGCCTCGTCTGCGTCAACTCGATGTTGAGTTCTCGGGTCAGTTACGTTGTATTTACTCTACGGCAGAATCGATTGAGCAATACTCGCTAGAAGCCGATTTGGTGATAGGGGCGGTCTTGATTCCTGGGGCTGCTGCGCCAAAGTTATTAACAAGAGCCATTATCAGTAAAATGAAAAAGGGCGCTGTGGTGGTTGATGTAGCTATTGACCAAGGTGGCTGCTTTGAAACGTCGAAAGCAACCACGCATGAGCAGCCTACTTATGTTGTCGATGAGGTGGTTCACTACTGTGTTGCCAATATGCCTGGCGGCGTTGCTCGTACATCAACAATGGCCTTAACCAATGCCACGTTACCGTTTGCATTGGCGTTAGCCAATAAAGGGGTTAAACAAGCATTGCTGGATGATGCTCACTTACTCAATGGCTTAAATGTCCATCAAGGTAAGGTGACTTATAAGGCGGTGGCCGATGTACTCTCTTATGATTACGGTAATCCAAAAGTTTTGCTAATGGCTGCGGGCTAAGGACTCATAGTCATAAAAATATGCTTGGTGCTGATGTAAGATTCTTATGGGTTTGGTATTAGTGCTAGGAATGTTAATAGAGACGATATTTATATTGATCGTACTGCCTTCTGTTTATATATTGCTTGGTAGAGAGTATGCGCAGCAGTGATTCGCTACTGAGATTTAAATTATTTTCGTTAAGGTTATCGATTCGTGATAAAAAAAACATGGCAAACCCCCACTAACCTTTTACTGTTAATGTCGGTGTCTTTGCCTATTGCCTTTGCCACCTGGATGGCGCTGCTGAATAACTTTGTGATAGAGCGAGCAGCGTTTACCGGTGCTGAAATTGGTATGTTGCAGAGTATTCGAGAAATCCCTGGGTTCTTAGCCTTTACTGCGGTGTTGGTTCTTTTATTAGTGAAAGAGCAAACACTAGCCTATGTTGCTTTAGCGATGATGGGAATAGGTGTGGCGTTAACCGGTTATTTTCCGTCCGTTGTTGGGCTTTATCTCACCACCTTATTAATGTCTACAGGCTTCCATTATTTTGAGACCATCAAGCAGTCATTATCTTTACAGTGGCTCACTAAAGAAGAGGCACCGGCGGCGTTAGGTAAAATGATTGGTTACGGCTCAATGGCTTCGTTAGTGGTTTATAGCAGCTTATGGCTTTCTGAGCGTTATCTTTCACTGTCCTTTGAAACCCTGTATTTAATAGGTGGTGGTGCTTGTGTCGGGCTGGTACTTCTAATGTGGGTGGCGTTTCCAAAATTTGAAGGCCATACGGTACAGCGTAAGCATTTGCTAATGCGAAAACGCTATTGGCTTTATTATGCGCTAACGTTTATGGGAGGCGCCCGTAGACAAATATTCGTCGTTTTTGCTGGTTTTTTAATGGTAGAAAAGTTTGGCTATGATGTGAGTGATATCGCCGCGCTTTATTTAGTGAATCATCTTTTTAACTGGGCGTTTGCTGAGCGCATTGGGGCTTGGGTAGGAAAAGTTGGAGAGCGTCGAGCACTCACCTTTGAGTACTGTGGCTTAATTTGTGTCTTTACGGCTTATGCCTTTGTTTCTGACGCTAAGTGGGCTGCCGCACTTTATATACTTGATCATTTATTCTTTTCGTTAGCCATTGCCATTAAAACTTATTTTCAAAAGATAGCAGACCCAGCCGATATGGCTTCTACAGCTGGTGTTGCGTTCACTATTAATCATATTGCGGCTGTCGTTATTCCTGTTATCTTTGGCTTAATATGGCTTGTATCGCCATCGGCCGTTTTCTTAATAGGTGCGGCTATGGTGGTTGTTAGTCTTATATTGGCGCAAAACATTCCTGTTAATCCGAGTGAAGGCAATGAAGTGCTTATTGGAAAAGTGCCGGTTTAATTGTGATATGTCTTTTTACATTGGCGGGTATATTAAATTATTAATAAACAGTAATTAATATTAATAGAAATTTATAATAACCAGAAAATTGAAGTCACTAAAGTCGTGTGTATTCTCATGGTCGCGCTCTTAAATTCATATTAGAAAAGCAATGATAAAAACCTAACAAGTATTCCTATGGGTTTGCCCTTTATTCAAAATAAATGCATGATAACTTGATGTTTAAGGCGTGTTGCTTTTAATATCTGTTATCCGTTTTGTTGCCCAATTATGCCAATAGCGAAGTCATCTAATATGAATAAAAAAACAGTAGTGATTACCGGTGCAAGTAGTGGTCTTGGTAAGGCGACGGCCTTAGCATTTGCTCGTAAAGGGTGGTGGGTAGCAGTTGCCGATATTAACCAAGAGCGTGGCGATGAAACTGTTGAAGAAATTAAAGCATTAGGAAGCCAAGCTTTTTTCCAGCATTGCAATGTGGCCAATAGTGAAGATATCCAAGCGCTGCATGATCGCTGTCTTGAAGAGTGGACGCAAATTGACGTGTTAATTAATAATGCCGGTATAGTTTCTGCGTTAGGCACTATCGATCGTGTGCCAATGGTTGAATGGCAGCGAGCAATGGATATTAATTTAATGGGAGTAGTACGTGGCTGCTCAATTTTTACGCGGACGTTTAAAGAGCAGGGTGGCGGTCATATTGTTAATGTCGCATCGATTGCGGGTTTAATTACCATACCCACCATGACGAGTTATAGTGCATCAAAAGCCGCTGTGGTTTCGTTGTCAGAAATGCTACGTGCAGAATTGAAGCATAAAAATATTGGCGTTACGGTGGTGTGTCCTAGCTTATTCCGTACCAATTTATCAGAGTCGTTGATGAATGCTAAAGAAGGTCAGCAAGAAGTGATTGATCGAGAAATGGAAAAATCAACGGTGACAGCCGATGATATTGCCGAAAAAATAGTGACAGCAGTAAAAAATAATCAGTTTATGTTGCTACCACATAAAACAAGTTGGCTTCATTGGGGATTAAAGCGTTTATCGACAAATCTTTATCAGTGGGTTATTACACGTAAATAATAGATAAATTTTTTAGCCAATATCACTTTTGGAGTTTAGATTCATGGGTACAAAAATATTTGATTTGACGGGTAAGGTAGCCTTAGTGACCGGTGCAAGTCGTGGTATTGGCGAATCAATTGCAAAATTACTCGCCGAGCAAGGCGCTCATGTTATTGTCTCAAGTCGAAAAATTGATGGCTGCGAGTTAGTAGCTAATGCGATTAAAGAAGCTGGCGGTAGTGCAGAAGCCTTTGCATGCCATGTTGGTAATATAGATGACATTAGTCAGATTTTTTCTCATATTAAAGCGCAGCATGGTAAGTTAGATATTCTTGTTAATAACGCGGCTGCTAACCCATACTTTGGCGATATTTTAGATACGGATCTTGCAGCCTATACAAAAACGGTAGATGTCAATATTCGCGGGTATTTTTTCATGTCGGTCGAAGCCGGGCGATTAATGCGTGAAGGTGGTGGTGGCGCTATTGTGAATACTGCATCCGTTAATGCTATTCAGCCAGGTCTTTATCAAGGTATTTATTCAATTACTAAAGCAGCCGTGGTTAATATGACAAAAGCGTTTGCGAAAGAATGTGCTCAACACGGCATACGCGTGAATGCATTGTTACCGGGTTTTACAAAAACGAAATTTGCAGGTGCTTTATTTAATGATAAAAATATTTATGATGCTGCGATGAAAGAAGTACCGATGGGACGACATGCTGAGCCGCAAGAGATGGCTGGAACCGTTTTGTATTTGGTCTCTGATGCATCGAGTTATACCAGTGGCGAATGTATTGTAGTCGATGGAGGTTACACACTTTAGTATTGTTATGAACCCTATTAAAATTTTAGCGGGTGCATCCGCATACAGTCAGATTAAAAACAATGGATTGTCACCGCAACATGTCAGTGCAATTTTTGGTGCGTCAGGTGCGGCCAAGTGGTTAACGATATATGGATTAGATAAAGCCATATTTTCTGAGTGGTTAGTTAATAGTGATCAGCCGATTGATTTATTTGGCACTTCAGTTGGTGCTTTTAAATTAGCCGCCGCTGCGCAAAGTCATCCTGCCGAGGCGATGACTCAACTTGCTGATGCCTATATTCATCAATATTACGGCGATGACATTTCTGCTGATAAAGTGGATATTGAAACGCGTCGTATTTTAAACGCATTCTTAAACGAAAAAAACATTCCTGAAATTCTATACAATCCTCGTTTTAATTATCATTGTGCGAGTGTTCGCTGTAATGGCTTGTTAGGTAGTCATAATGAAACGCTACAGAAATTAGCGATGATAAAAGCGCTTTTTCTTTCTATGTTAAGTCGTCAAAATCTTCGTAATACCTTTGAGCGTACCGTTTTTTATACGGGTAATCCTGTAAATACTTTTAGCGGTATCGATAATTTCACTACACGATATGTTGCCCTCAATGAAGAGAGTCTTATTCCGGCTGTTTTGTCGTCAGGATCAATACCTGCTGTGATGCATGGTGTAACAGATATCGCTGGGGCAAAGCCAGGCGTTTATCGCGATGGTGGTTTACTGGATTATCATCCCTTGCCGAGTAATCTTGTTGATATTAAGCAGGGCTTAATATTGTATCCACATTTTTATACCCATTTAACCGAGGGTTGGTTCGATAAGTTTGCGCCATGGCGTAAAGTGTCTGCCGAGCAATTGGATAATACCGTGCTTATTGGCCCGAGTGACGAGTATGTGGCGTCGCTTCCCGGCGGCAAGATTCCTGATAGACAGGATTTCTATCAATTCAAAAATAATGACAGTGAACGTGTTCGTCGCTGGACTGTGGCCAAAGAGAGAAGCAATGAGCTGGGCGAGGCGTTTATTCGTTTGGCTGAGTCGGGTGATATTGCGAGTGTTGTTGAGCCGTTGAGATAGTTTTTGCGGACGTCCTGTCAGTTAAAGTCGTCCGTGATTTTTATATTGCTAAGCATTACTTTTAAGCTCTACCCCCTAAAGAACTTGAAAAAATCATTGTCTTACATTGACTTAAAGCTGTTTAAGGATGGTATTAACCCCTTTAAATGTTTATCTACTTCTCTCGTTATTAACGTAAAATATCGATATAAATTAGAACATACTATGCTGAGAAGTTTTTTATGACCAATAACGATATTTTACGCCGCGCACGCTACATTTTTGATTTTAATGATAATAAAATGGTGGCTCTGTTTGGGTTGGCGGGTTGTGAAGTGACGCGTGAGCAAATTAGTGCTTGGTTAAAAAAAGACGATCATGATGATTATAAAAGTTGCAGTGATACGTTAATGGCGACGTTTTTGAATGGTTTGATTGTTGATAAGCGCGGCAAGCGTGATGGTGATCAGCCGGTGCCTGAGAAGAAGCTGAATAATAATATTATTTTTATGAAGTTAAAGATTGCGCTTAATATGAAGGCTGAGGATGTTTTGCAGACGCTGAGTTTGGCGGGTTTTCGTTTAAGTAAACATGAGTTGAGTGCGTTTTTTCGTAAGGCCGATCATAAGCATTTTCGAGTTTGTAAGGATCAAGTGTTGAGGAATTTTTTGCAGGGTTTGCAGATTGAGCTTCGGAAGGATGAAGAAGGTACGGTGCCGCCGGAATTTGAATGGTAGATTCAGGTTTGTCGGGGGTGGGCCGACAACCAGAGTCTAGATCTTTAGGCTCTATCTGATCGTATTCTTATATTTTGGGTTTTTAGTTTGTTTGCTTGAGTTTTCAATCAAGACCGTCGGGGGTGGCCCGACAGCCAGTCACTTTTTGTCTACAGCAACAAAAAGTAACCAAAAAATGCCGTAAGCTTAACGGCGAAGCTTAACCACGACGGGTGCATCTC
>JABIQF010000166.1 GCA_018668095.1 Cellvibrionales bacterium | reverse complement strand
TATTGCTCGCCGGTGACCATATCATGAATGGTTCTACCGTTGTTATTGTGCCACCGAGCGGCGATATGAAGGCTTATATTGCGTCTTTACAGTTACTCGAAACTTATCCACTCTTAAAAATTGCGCCTGCTCATGGCGAGTTGATGGAGCAGCCGTTAGAAACACTGCGATGGCTGGTTGAACATCGATTGGCTCGAGAAGCTAAAGTGATCGAAAAGCTCGCTTTGCATCCAGCTATGACGTTAACGACGCTAGTGACTCGGGTCTATGACGATGTTGATCCATCGCTTCACCCCTATGCTCAATTATCATTATTAGCGCATCTTATTAAATTAGAGCAGGAGTTACGTGCCGTGAGTGTGGGCGAAGGTGATAAGCAGCAATGGCAGTTATTATAAAAATGAAATCAGTTATAAAACCAACGACAAAGCCTGCTGTTAAAGCGTTAGCTGTGGCTCCAAAGAAGGCTGCAAAGGCTGGGTCAAAACTTGCGTCAAAAAAAGCAGTTAAGAAAGTGTTAAAGAAAGAATCAAAGGTCGAACTAAAGACCGAGTCTAGGAAGACCTCAAGCAAGACCAAAAAAAAGACTTCAAGTAAGAGCTCCAGTAAGACTTCAACTAAGACATTAAAAACAGCATCAGAATGGTTTTTATATATGGTCGAGTGTGCTGATGGCCGAGTGTATACGGGTATCACTACGGATGTTGAACGACGTTTCGTTGAGCACAGTAAAGGGGGTGTTAAAGGCGCAAAAGCGCTGCGTGGAAAAGGGCCGTTAACGTTGGTATTTCAACAGAAAATGCTAAATCGTTCTGATGCGAGCATTGCTGAAAGCGCTATAAAGAAGCTGTCTAAACAGCAGAAACTTTTGCTTATTGCGAAAGGTTTATATCAACCGCTTGATTATAATCTTTAGTTTTTTTTGAGTTAACGAGATTTCCACAGCTAATTAGGTTAATTGTTATAAGAGATTCAGTATTTATTTCTGTTTTATTTATTATTTTTTTGCGGCGCTCTGCTTCTTTAACTATTTATTCCTAGTTTTTCATGTCCCATTCTTATGAATCGATTATTTTATGTTTTCGTTACTTATTAACGCCCTTTGTTTTAACTAGGCAGTGCAAAGAACCCGTCTGAGTTATAGTATTTCTCGTGGATTTAGTTCGCACAACCTATGGATTGTTGTTAGAAAAAATTTATGGAGGAATTTATGAAAAAGTCCAAGTGTTTTGGATGCGTTAAAGTAATGGTGTCGAGTTGTGTACTGTTTTTTATGAGTGCAGTTTATGCTGCGTCGCCTAACTGTCAAAATTTAAAGGGTCGGTGGGTGAATGAGCTAGGCTCAACATTGCTTATATCGACGGTTAAAGATAATGGGCAGTTATCAGGTCTTTTTATTTCTTCATTGCAAACCGGTGATGAATCGTTTGTTATGACGGGTTGGGCGAATGATGCCCCTCCGCCAGAAGCGGGGCTAGATCATTTGACGGCCATTACTTTTGCAGTGAATTGGGATGATTATGGCAGTCTTAGTTCTTGGGCGGGCGGCTGTGCAATAAAAGACGGTGTGCCGACAATGTCCATGATATGGAATTTGGTTTTAGCTAATGCTCAGTTTGAATGGGATCATATTCTTAGTAATAGCGATGTTTTTATACCTAAATAAATATGCTTTTATACCAAAAGAGCGCAGACGATTTAGCTCAGGTTTAATATTGCTTCTAAACTACTTTTATCGTCTTTATTAAAGTGGATTATTTGGTCGGCGGGAAGGTCGAGTCGACGTGATTGGCTACTGCCCAATGGGGTTTCGCTAACTACGTAAATGGGTGCTGTTATGGGTGCCGATAACCTTGCCACTGTGTCTTCATCTTTATTATTAATCATGACACTGTTAGTTATGGCGCGGTTAGTCGGAGCATCCGTTTCTTTGCCACTTAACATGGCAAGAATTTCTAGTACGCTATCGTAGGGCATGCCTAGGCCAATAAAAATGATGTCAGGCGATTTCTGCTGAATGCGTTCAATAACTTGTGCCATAGAGGTAGCCACCATACATTGCCATGCTTCATCAGCAAGTTCTTCGAGCAGTAATTTTCGTGATTCTGTTTCTGGTGCAATTAATAATGCCGAGCCACGACGATCTTGTGGATTCAGATGACGTAGTATTGTCGCCATACGTTGACGATCAACGGGTTTGGGTAAAAATTCTGCTGCTCCTAAGTCTAAGCCGAGATTTTTTTCATCGAGCATCGATTGAAGGATAACGGGAATATGACGAGTGCTAGGTGACTCTTTTAAGACTGATAGCGCCGTCCAGCCATCAATGTTCGGCATCATTAAATCCAGTAGAATTAAATCGGGCTGTTGCTCATTCGCTATCGCAATGCCTTGTTTTGCATCGCTGGCCTCTAAGCCTATATAGCTTTCTTTTTCGAGGTGACGTAACAGCAGTTGTCGCGATTCGGGATCGTCATCAATCACTAATACTCGGCCTAGTGCGTCTTCTTCAGCGACGGTTGTCATCTCGTTATTACTGGACGCGTTAAGGTCCAAGCCCAACTCTTGCTGATTTTCTGCTGGTATGGCGTCAGTGCTTTTTTGAATAGGCGCGCGGGTAGGTAGCACTATGGTAAAGGTTGTGCCTTCATCTTCTGCGCTAGTGACATCCATGGATCCATCCATTAATTCTACAAACTGTTTGCAAATGGATAGCCCAAGCCCTGTGCCGCCGTATTTTTTGGAGGTGCTAGAGTCGGCCTGAACAAAGGCTTCAAAGACACGAGTTAATTGTGAAGGCGTCATGCCGATACCGGTATCACTGACGTGATAAATCGCATGACGTGTCTTTGCGTTATAGGTAACAAGGATAGTGATTTTGCCATTATGGGTAAACTTACAGGCGTTACTTAATAAGTTTAAAAATAGCTGACGAAATTTAACGGCATCGTTATAGAGGTGGGGAATGTCTTGAGATTTTTCTAGCACTAATAAGTTGTCGCCTTTTTTTGCAATCGGCGCCATGGTACTCATTAGCTCTTCGATAATATCAACACTATCAAAGGTCTCATTGAATACCGTCATGTTACCGGATTCGATTTTGGCTAAATCCAATACATCATTAATGAGCTGCAGTAAGTGACGGCCAGAGCTGAGAATGCGCGCTAAATCTTCGACGGCTTGCTCGGCGTCTAATGCTTTTTCTTCGCGATAATCTTCAATAATCATTTCACTGTAACCAATGATGGCATTCAGTGGCGTGCGAAGTTCATGGCTCATGTTGGCAAGAAAGTTGGTCTTTGAGCGGTTGGCTTGGTCGGCTTTTTCTTTCGATTGCTGCACCTGTGCCATGGCGTTGCTTAACTTGTCTGACATCTCATTAAAGGCGATTGTCAGATCACCAATTTCATCATCATTGTTGACGGGTATATGGTATTTGAGATCACCGCCACCTATGCGAACAGTACCGAGATTCAATTCGTTTAACGAGCGATTGGTATAGCGAATTAATAAATAGCCAAGGCTTACGGTTAGCGCAATGGTAAATAAATAGATGGTCAATGTAATGCGATCGGTAAAGCGTACGGTTTTTTGTAAATCTAGCGTTTGTTGTTCAGCGGCTAAAATTTCTAATGATTCAAACTCGCTGAGCAATTGCATTGTATTAGCAAATTCTCGCTCAATCTTAACGGTCGATGGTGTTTGGTTGTTATTGTAGCCGACATAAAATCGGTACCAGCCATCATGTAGCGCATCGTATCCCGTTAGCAGTGTGTTGTAGCTATCGACTGTCTCAGCATAAACATAAGGTTTTAAGCGGCTAATTTCCGCTTGCAGACTAATTAAATCGGAAAGGCCGTTCTCGACTTCTTCTTCACTCAGCTGCTCTTTACCACCATCTTTTAATGCATCGAGCACTAAGATTTCTTTTTCTTGGTTTTCTAATAATTGTCGAATGGTGACGGTTGCCAGCTGACTAGCAACCGCGTTTTGTAAGTTATCGAGTCTTAGGTTGCGATTTTCACTACTGAGTTGGTAGGTGAGGTTAGTGAGCGTAAATAACGCCACAATCGCAATAATTGAAATTGAGAGTCGAAGGCGCAGTGTTAGTCTTGGCAGGGAGATCACAAAAAGTGTATCCGTTTATTAGTCGTTATAAAAACAGCCGTTAAAAGAATAGTCATTAAGCTGTCAGCAAATTATCAATTTTGGCAAGCAGTAAAGGGAAATCAATAGGCTTCGTTGTATAGTCATTGCAGCCGGCTGCTCGTGCTTTTTGTTCATCTTCGGCCATTGCGTGTGCGGTTAGCGCAATAATAGGCAATGTCTGTGTTGCTGGGTTAGCGCGTAATTCGCGGCAAGTAGCCCAGCCATTTAAAATAGGTAAGTTCATATCCATCAAAACGAGGTCGGGTTGCGAGGCAGCAATTTTTTTCAGCGCTTCTTCACCATCACCGGCGGCTTCAATCGTGAAACCTTTGCGCTCTAAACGTCGCGTCAACATATCGCGATTCATTTCGTTATCTTCAACTAGGAGTATGCGAGTCATAAGTTCGTCTTGTGTTATTCGTTAGCTAATTTGTTGTTTGGTCGAGTATCGTTAGATGCAGAGTCGTTGGATTCGATTTGTTCAGCATCGGTTTTAGACTGGTTGTCGTCTGTACCATGATTGTCTATACCATGGCTGTCTATACCATTAATGGCGGTCACGCTTATGGTTTCTTTAACGCCTTTAGGTTGAAGTCTCAGCTCTCTCCCTGTTTGTAAGGTGAGGCTACAATGATCAAGTGTCGATTGTGCTACGAGTATTTCACCGGGTTGCGTTTGGTCTTCAACACGCGAGGTCACATTGACTGCATGACCGACAACGCCATACTTTGCGCGTTTTTTAGAGCCAATATTGCCGGCGACCACTTCTCCCGTGTTAATGCCAATACCAATACGGATGCTCGGTAATCCTTCAGCGATATTCCTTTCGTTAATGGCATCCATTTCGGCTTGCATAGCAAGCGCACAGGCAATGGCTCTGTCACTATCATCGGCTTTGGCTACGGGTGCGCCGAACAATGCGAGTATGGCATCGCCAATAAATTCATCCACAGTACCGTCGTGCGCCATAATGATATCGGCCATGGTGCCAAGGTAGTTGTTAAGCACTTTGACGACTTTTTGCGGCGGGAGTGATTCACTAATAGTGGTGAAGCCACGAATATCAGCCATTAATATGCTAACGGTTTGAAGTTGGCCACCCATATCTAAGCCATCGGGTTTGTCGAGCAGCTTAGAAACAATTTCTGTTGATAAATAGCGACCAAAAGTGTTTTTGATAAAGCGATGGCTTTTTTCCAGCTCATTGCTTAGGTCGCGTTCTTTATCGACCCAGCGTTTTCGGTTTAAGCCAGCATGTAAACGGGCTTGCAGTAATACTTTGTTAAACGGTTTTTGCAAATAGTCATCGGCACCGGCTTGAATGCATTTAATAACCTCGTCTTGATCACTCATGCCTGAGATTATAATGACGGGTATCGCGCGCCAGAGTTGTGAGGCTTTTAGGTCGGCGAGCACTTGATGACCGCTAACACCAGGCATGATGAGATCAAGCAAGATAAGATCAATATCATTGTTACGTAATACTTCATAAGCTTCGTCGGCAGTGGCGCAGGCAAAGGTTTCTAGACCCAGCTGCTGAATGTGCCGGGATAACAGTTCCCGATTAGCCGGTTCATCATCGAGAATAAGTATATGGCCTCGATGATGTGGATGCTGATCTTTGAGCGATGTTATGGCGAGTGGGCTGCTGTCTGTCTGTTTGCGTCGCGTGCGCTCTAGGGTTGAGATGGTCTTTGCCGACCAAAGCATGATTTTGTCGAGTAAGTTACTCAAAGTCGCACTCGGTGCTTCGGCGGTATCTTTGATTAACTCGGCATAGCCTTTGGTAATACCAATGGCGTTGCGAATGTCATGGCGCATTTCTGCACTATCAATACTATCGAGGGGGATGCCTTGTAAGTTGAGATCATCTAATTTAGCAACGCTGAGCTCGAGAGCATCATAAAGACGGCTTAAATCGTCTTTTAACATGTCACTTAGCTTATTTTTAACCAGCAACTGGCCGACCTTTACTTGAAGGCCTTGTAGTCGAACGAGTTCGCGTGTGGGAACTACATTACTCATGGACGCGTTTTTCCAATGGCGGATTTGCCAATATCGATATTGGTTTTATTTAAGTGCGGTTGTCGGCACTTTCTATTTAATTAAAGCTATTGCGTAATGGGTAGTTAGTATAGCGTTATAGCGAAGGGTTTCAAAAGCGATTAAAGCGACGGTAACCTAAGAAATTTTGATCAAAGAGGGATGATTTTGGATAAATTACTGCCTTTCTTGCATAAATAGGCGAGTTTATTTTGAGGGATGAAATTAAAGTGCTATATTTGCTCCGTTTTTTAGGTATTGCCTTGAAAAGACAGGGTGAAATCGTTGAGAATTGCATATCAAAATTCGACATGACGACTTTTCGCCTTTGTCGCCGACATTTGAACCACTATGCCGGCTCATAAGATAGAAAATAAGACATAAATAGAATAGAAGTTTGTCGTTAAAAACTGATCGTTAAACATTGATCGTTAAACATTGATTATTAGAATCATGCGGAGATAACCATAGTGAGTGTGTTGAAAAGCGTTGAAATTTTTTCTGGCCTATCCGATGCGGAATTGGCTGCGTTAGAAGAATCCAGTATTCGCAGAAGTTACCCTAAAAACACAGTAATCATTAATGAGAATGACGTTGCTGATTCTTTATATGTCATAGAGTCAGGCAAGGTTAAAGTCTATTGCAGTGATAAAAACGGCAAAGAATTTATTATGAATACCCTTGGTGGCGGTGATTACTTTGGCGAATTAGCGCTATTAGATGATGATCGTCGCTCAGCTTCGGTTCGCACCATGGAAAAAGCCGATTTCTGCATTATTTATAAGCAGGATTTCAATCAGGTTTTGGATTTGCATCCAAATATCGCAAAAACGCTTATTCGCAATATTACTCGCCGCGTTCGTGCTTTGACTGAAAAAGTGAAAAGTCTGGCACTGCAAGATGTTTATGGCCGAGTAACTAAAGTCCTTAACAGCCTAGCGACAGAGCGTAATGATGAGTTTTATGTTGAAGAGAAGTTAACTCAGCAGGATATTGCCGATCGTGTAGGTGCTTCACGTGAAATGGTAGCCAGAATCCTTAAGGACCTGACTATTGGTGGCTATATTAGTTTTGAAAACCGACACATCGTTATTCATCGTCGTTTGCCAGCCAATTACTAGCCTGTTCTTTATTGGCCAGTGTTGTGATTAATGGAGTGTTGTTAATAGACGCTGATTAATAAAGGCTGATCAATAAACGAAAAAAAAGCCCTGCATTGCGGGGCTTTTTTTTGAGCCTGTTTTTTTAGGCGCTATTGCCCGTATTTGTAGAGGTGACTGTACAGTCGATACTGCCATCGCCGAGTCGAGTATGCACTTTATCGCCAGCCTTAATCGCTTTATGTGAGCGAATAATATTGCCGCTACTGTCTTCAACAATGGCATAGCCGCGGTTTAATGTCGCTAGTGGACTCACTACGTTTAATGTCTCAACTACCCGACGCCAGTGCTGTTGGCGATTATGAAGTTGGCTTTGAATGCTGCGCAGCATGCGATCTTGCAGGAGGCGAGTTTGTTTTTGGCGCTGTTCTAGCAATTTATCGGGAGCGGCCAAAAGCAGGCGTTGTTGCAGTTGTTGTATTTGCTCTCGGTGACGCTCTAAACGATAGTTAAGGGCGCGTTGCATATCACTATCAAGCTGATCAAGTCGTTGTGCGTGTTGAGCTAATTGATGGCTCGGATGCTTGACTCGTTTGGCTAATGATTGCAGCTGCAGCTGGGCATGGTTGATCTGATAGTTGATGAAAGAATTCAAGCGTGCGCCAAGATGTTGGACGCGATGCAATAGTCCTTGTCTATCTGGGCTGAGTAATTCTGCTGCGGCAGTCGGTGTTGCAGCGCGAATATCAGCGACAAAATCGGCAATGGTCGTGTCGGTTTCATGGCCAACGGCGCTAATAATAGGCAGCTCGCTGCGGTAAATCGCTTGCGCGACAACGGCTTCATTAAACGCCCATAAATCTTCAATAGAGCCACCACCTCGACCCACAATAATGGCGTCAGGTTTAACGTTAGTAGGTGATATAACTGCTGATGCAGCCTGCGATTGATTATCCTTCGACCAGCGATTGGCCGTATCGATGGCGTCGGCAATGGCTTGAGCTGCGCCATCTCCTTGAACAGCAACGGGAATCACGATGAGCTGGATGCCGCAAAAGCGTCGTTCAAAGGTGGTTTGGATATCGCGAATAGCGGCACCTTGTGGTGAAGTGATAATCGCTACTTGACGGGGAAAGTTGGGCAGTGGCTTTTTGTGTTCGGGATCAAATAGCCCTTGTTTCCCAAGGTCTCGTTTAAGCGCTTCGAATGCTTGTTGTAATTCACCGATACCTGCCGGAGCCATGCGCTCGGTAATGAACTGGTAGCTGCCGCGAGGAGCGTAAAGGCTGAGTTTTCCTGTTAGAACGACTTGTTGGCCATTTTCGGGTTTAAAGCGAACCGACTTATTTTTGAAACTAAACATCGCTGCACGCAGCTGGCCTTCATCGTCTTTTAAGGTGAAATACCAGTGGCCGGAGCGGTGTTGGATAAGATCTGATATCTCCCCCTCAACTTGAACGCCACTAAATGCGCTCTCTAAACAGTTTCGCGCCTGTTGATTAAGGTCGGATACACTCCAAATCGTATTTTTGGTGGTGTTTTGATCGAAACTGCTAGGCTGATAGGACATATGCGAATTGTATGCCTCATAGCGCATTGATGCCAGTTTTCCCATTTACCGAAATGCTTTGCGGGCTTATAATGGTGGGCTCAGTGATGTTAGTTCGCTATTGCCATTAGGCGATATTTGCGCGTTTTATTACTGCACCTATCTCACCCATGTTTGCTGATACTGGAACCGTTGAATAACGACCAGATGAGCGACCATTTACAGGACGCTGGTTTATGCCACGAATTGCTTACGAAGCACTCACATTTGATGACGTGTTATTGCTCCCCGATTACTCAGAAATTGTGGCGCGCGATGTCAACATGCAAACGAAGTTGACAAATAAAATCCATCTTAATATTCCATTGGTTTCTTCTGCCATGGATACCGTAACTGAATCACGATTAGCGATCGCTTTGGCTCAGGCCGGCGGTATCGGTATTGTGCATAAGAATATGTCAGTTGATGAGCAGGCCAGAGAAGTGCGTGCTGTGAAGAAGTTTGAAAGTGGTGTGGTCCGTGACCCTATCACCATTGAAGCTGATGCTCTGGTGAGTGAATTACTTGAGATAAAACAGCTTCATAATATTTCGGGTGTTCCCGTGCTTAAAAACGGTGACTTGGTCGGTATTGTCACTAGCCGTGATGTTCGCTATGAAGCCGATCACGATGCCAAAATTTCGTCGATCATGACACCAAAAGATCGATTGGTTACCGTGAAAGAGGGTACACCACCAGAGCAAGTTAAACAGGTACTGCATGAAAACCGCATAGAAAAAGTGTTAGTGGTTAATGATGATTTTCAACTTTGCGGCATGATTACCGTAAAAGATTTGGATTTAGCTCAGCGCTTTCCTAGTGCCTGTAAAGATGAATCGGGTCAATTACGTGTTGGCGCAGCCGTCGGTGTTGGTGGTGATACGGAAGAGCGTGTTGCCTCATTAATTGAAGCCGGTGTTGATGTCATTATTGTTGACACGGCGCATGGTCATTCTAAGAATGTATTAGATCGTGTGAGCTGGATTAAAAAGCACTTTCCTGAAACACAGGTTATTGGTGGTAATATCGCCACAGGTGCTGCAGCATTAGCATTAGTTGAAGCCGGTGCCGATGCCGTTAAAGTGGGTATTGGTCCAGGGTCAATTTGTACTACGCGTATTGTTACCGGTGTGGGTGTGCCACAAATTACGGCTATTTCTGAAGTGGTAGAAGCGTTAGACGGTAAAGTGCCGGTTATTGCCGATGGCGGTATTCGTTTTTCTGGCGATATCTCTAAGGCGATAGTAGCGGGTGCACATAGCATCATGATTGGTAGCTTATTAGCCGGTACTGAAGAAGCGCCTGGTGAAGTTGAGTTGTATCAAGGCCGAACTTATAAAGCGTATCGTGGTATGGGCTCTATTGGCGCTATGGCGCAAAAACAAGGTTCTAGTGATCGCTATTTCCAAGACGCCAGTGCGGGTACTGAAAAATTAGTGCCTGAAGGTATTGAAGGTCGTGTTGCTTATAAAGGACCGGTTAATCGTATCGTTGCTCAGCTAGTTGGCGGTTTGCAATCATCAATGGGCTACACCGGTTGTGTTGATATTGAAAAAATGCGTACCGTTCCTAAATTCGTAAAAGTGACAGCAGCGGGTATGAGTGAAAGCCATGTTCATGATGTAAGTATTACGAAAGAAGCGCCCAATTATCCTGTTCAGTAATTACTGGCGATATGTTGAAGTTTGGTTTAGCCGAGTATCGCTAAGCCTTTAAAATAGCGGCGCAGTTTGCGCCGTTTTTTATTTTATTCTTTATATTTGTTGTTGATTAATTCATCCATTCATTTTTATTAAAAACGTTAGGTCATCATGAGTTCAGATATTCAAAGTCAAAGCATCCTTATTCTTGATTTCGGTTCACAGTACACACAGCTTATTGCACGACGTATTCGTGAAATTGGTGTGTTTTCTGAGATTCGTGCTTGGGATATTAGCGAAGAAGAGATTCGTGAATTTAATCCTCGCGGTATTATTCTTTCGGGAGGCCCCGAGTCTGTAACTGACGGCGCCAATGCCCCTTGTGCACCGCAAGGTCTTTTTGAAATGGGTTTACCTATTTTGGGTATTTGCTACGGCATGCAAACCATGGCTAGCCAGTTAGGCGGCAAGGTGGCTACCTCCGATGTGCGTGAATTTGGTTATGCACAGATTAAAGTTGAATCTGAGAGTGCCTTGCTGCGCGATATTAAAGACCATATTAGTGATGACGGCGAGTCATTGTTAGACGTGTGGATGAGTCATGGTGATAAAGTCGTGGCAATGCCAAAGGGTTTTGAATTAATGGCTTCTACGCCTTCATGCCCAATAGCGGGTATGGCGAATAAAGATAAAAATTTCTACGGTATTCAGTTTCACCCTGAAGTGACGCATACATTGCAAGGTGAGCGAATCTTTCAACACTTTGCTTTAGATATTTGTGCTTGTGAACCACTCTGGACTGCAGCCGCGATTATTGAAGATCAAATTGCTCGTGTTCGTGAGCAGGTGGGTAAAAGCCATGTACTACTCGGTTTATCTGGGGGCGTTGATTCGTCTGTGGTCGCCGCGCTGTTGCATAAAGCCATTGGTAATCAGTTGACCTGTGTTTTTGTTGATAACGGTTTGCTACGAAAGAATGAAGGCGACATGGTAATGGAAATGTTCGCTAATAATATGGGCGTGAAAGTGATTCGCGCTAACGCTCAAGATAAGTTTTTAAATGGCTTAGTGGGTGTGAGTGATCCAGAAGCGAAACGAAAAGTGATTGGTAACACCTTTATTGAAATTTTTGATGAAGAGTCGCAAAAAATTGATGATGTTCAGTTTCTTGCTCAAGGCACTATTTATCCCGATGTTATTGAATCGGCCGCATCGAAAACCGGTAAAGCGCATGTCATCAAATCACATCATAATGTCGGTGGTTTGCCCGATGATATGGCGTTGAAATTAGTAGAGCCACTGCGTGAATTATTCAAAGATGAAGTGCGTAAAATTGGTGTTGAGTTAGGATTACCCTACGATATGGTTTATCGCCATCCATTCCCTGGTCCTGGTTTAGGTGTGCGTATTCTGGGCGAAGTTAAAAAAGAGTATTGCGATATTTTGCGTGAAGCCGATGCGATCTTTATTGAAGAGTTACATAACTTCGGTTGGTATCAAAAAACCAGTCAGGCGTTTGCAGTTTTCTTACCGGTGAAGTCGGTTGGTGTAGTGGGTGATGCACGTCGCTATGAGTGGGTTATTGCATTGCGTGCAGTTGAGACAGTTGATTTTATGACGGCTCGCTGGGCTCACCTGCCTTATGAGTTACTTGAAAAGGTGTCTAACCGAATTATTAATGAGATCGAAGTCGTTTCTCGCGTAGCTTATGACGTGTCGAGTAAGCCGCCAGCGACGATTGAGTGGGAGTGATCAGAGCTTAAAAGACCGTTTAAAATCAATAGGTTATAAATAATTAAACTGTTTCACACTTTTGTAACTTATTATTTTTATGGGTTTTTTAAATCCTACTTTCACAGTTTTTTTCACGAAATCGTGTCTATTGAAAATCATAAGTGACAAACATCACTTTGATGATTTCGGCAAAACTTTTATTGATTTTGATCGAAGAAGTCAAAGACCTCTGCAATCATTTCTGGATTGTGAGTTATGGTTCTAAAATGTCGACCGCCTTT
>JABIQF010000014.1 GCA_018668095.1 Cellvibrionales bacterium | reverse complement strand
CTAACACTAAAACTCATACTCGTCGCTTGAGTCTCAACGTTTAATTCATCTAACAAACGAATAAAGTTGGGATAGGTCCAGTCGTTATAAACAATAAAACCGGTATCAACAGCGTAGTGTTGGCCGTGGGATTCAACATCAATCGTCGCTGTATGACCACCAATAATTGGTGCTGACTCATAAACGCAAATATCATGTTCTTTGTTAAGGTAATAAGCGGCCGTTAGGCCTGAAATGCCAGCGCCAATAATTGCAATTTTCATAAAAGTAACAAACTAACCTTTGGGATTTGATCGCGCCAAAATAGCACGATTTATACGGAACCATAAACCAGGAAAACAAGCCATTAAAGCCAGAATCCAGTGCAAACGTCTAGGGAATTGAATTTTATGCCGCCTTGCCTCAATGCCTGACATAATTCTTTTTGCTGCAGCATCTGCATCCATCAAAAAAGGCATAGGGAAATTATTAGTCGCCGTCATCGGCGTCTCTACAAAGCCAGGATTGACGACACTGACATCAATATTTTGATCAGCAACATCAATACGCAACGCTTCTAGCAAGTAGTTAGCGGCTGCCTTTGATGAACCATAAGATTCTGCCGTTGGCATACCAATCAATGCCGATAGACTGCCAACCCCTACAATCTGGCTTCTTGAGCGGGCAATTGAATCGTTAAGCGGCTGACTACTATCTAAAGGCTCATTTAATGCCTTAAGCAGCGGCATGGCCACAGTAATGCCATTAACGATACCAAATACATTCACCTCATAGACCCGACGAAAAGATTCAGTCTCTAAGTTAGCGCCGTCCGTGTACTCACAATAACCGGCATTAAAAATAGCAATGTCCAACCAACCTAGCCGAACCTTTATTGCTGCGCGAACCGCGTCACAAGATTGATCATCAGTCACGTCCCATACCAGTACCGTTATATTATCGGGATAGATGGCAGCAACCTGATTAAGGTTTGTCTCTCCGCGGCCAGTAATCACTACTTGATTACCCGCCTTGGCATAAGCTAAGGCTAAAGACTTGCCAATGCCCGAACCTGCACCAGTAATCCAAATATGCTTGGCTGCAATCGTTGCTTTCATAAGTCGATACGCTTTTACTATTGTTATTGCTTCTATATATAAAGAATAATTTTTATCGTTAGAAAATTAACTTGGGGACTAGAAAATTTTATCGGTATCTACACTAATGCATAAGAGACCAAGTATATCAGAGGCCAAGCCGAGATTTTAACCAAAGTACCACTCTACCGACTAATGGAACATGTTCATAAAGCATAGTGCCTAAATCAAAGATATCCTCGTGATAATCAATCCTATCGCTAAAACGAATATGACTCATACCACGAACAGTAACCGGGGCGCCGCCCGCTAACTTTGGATGCTGAAATATCATATCCCACTTGATACAGGCACTGCCCTTGCCATTAGCATCGCGCTCAGTTATCCATTCACCTAAATAGATAAATTGGCAGCTAATCACATTGCCGTACATATTATTCATATAACGGCGTAACGAAGACAAGCCGTGAATCGAATGAAGAGGATCTTTGAATTCAATATTATCGCTGTAAACTTGAGCCAATGAGAGCTTATCTGATTGTGTTTGGACACAGGCGTCTTTTGTTACATCAAAGTTTTGATAAAGCGTCTTAAAACGCTGAACAATCACTTTCGATGACTCAAAATCAACCTGCGAGGAAGTTGTTATCATAATAATTATAAATCCATAATTCGAGCACTGAGCCTGCCAGCCAAAGGCTCAAAAAAAGCCTTTGCTCAAATTTAACTATACGCGAAGACTAATTTCACGGATCAATTAACCAGCGACGGCCTAAGACTAAAAAGTCAGTATCAATAAGGGTTTTTATGACTGTTTATTGCTCTTTATAGCTTGTTGATAGGCTATTAATAGCAATATAAGCAGGCGCCTAACGAGTGATCCAATGAGAAATCCATGGCGTATTATTACCTGACAGCAATAAATCAATTTTTTAGAGCAATGATAAACATAACTATACCCATGCGCAGCGATATGATAAAAAACAATAGTAAAGAATCAAATAGCGCCATAATCACTACGTTAGACCGGAGTGAAAAGAGTACTATGGCCCAATCTGCATCCTATTTATCAACGCACAAGCGGACCCGAATGCATTCTGACGAAAGTGACAAGCCCAGAACCGACGACTGGAGCCCTGTGCTCAAGATTATTGCACGCGATCGTGATCGCCAAGCATTCGCTCGGCTGTTTGATCATTTTGCACCCAAAATCAAATCTTACGGCATGATGCTCAAATCCCAGCACACTTCGGCCCAAATGGCAGAAGAGTTGGTCCAAGACGTCATGATCAAAGTGTGGCTTAAAGCCCACTGTTTTGATTCAGAAAAAGCCAGCGCCAGCACCTGGATATTCACGATTGCTCGTAACTGCCGAACCGACTTTATTCGAAAGGCCAACCGCATCAATACATCGCTGACTGCCGATGATTTATGGCCAATGGCTGAAGAAGAAGAGCCTTTTACTTCCTTACATCAACGTCGCATTGAAAAAAATATTCATACTGCGGTTGCTCAACTGCCCGCAGAGCAAGCAGATGTACTAAAACGTATTTATATTGATGGCAAATCACATTCAGAAGTATCAGCAGCAACAGGTCTTCCATTAGGTACGGTCAAATCAAGAGTGCGACTAGCTGTGAGTAAATTGCGAACAATCGTATAAATCCAGATATATGATTACGCCGTATAAGTTCAACAAAGAAAATTTATTTCCTTTTAACGTCTATTCTGGGTCAAAGTTGAACCAGATTTTGAAACAGCTTTTAAACCTAGAAGGTTAGTATCTATGAACCATTTCCACCCTGACATACATTGGCTAACAGAATACGCGGCAGGGAATTTACCTATGTCTCAAGCTCTGTGTATTGCTGCACATATATCTTTTTGTTCGGAATGCAGACAGCAGGTTGAGCAATTGAATAGCCTAGGCGGAATGATGCTTGCCTCTCACGACACTAAGATCAATGGCAGTGATATTACTGTTGATATGCCAACCGCTGATACACATATTTCGGAATCTCTTCGTTCTCAAACATTTAATCTTCTTAATAACGAAGATCTCTTGACCGGGTCTCCGGGCATCACCTCTGTTTCTAGTGCCAATGATGAACCGAATAACACTGAAGCTGCTTTACCTCGCTGCTTAAGTAAACTTATCCCTAGCGGTACAGACCAACTGGAATGGAAGAGCCTGGGTTCGGCTCTCAGTGTTGCTCGATTGGCTACAGGTGACACACAAAGAGAAGTCGCTTTACACAAAATTAAAGCTGGCGGCTCTGTCGGCAATCATGACCATAAAGGTCGAGAAGTCACTGTAGTATTAACGGGTAGTTTTTCCGACCAGCATGGTCAATACCTGCCCGGCGACTTTTTAGTAAAAGATTCCGGTGAATCTCATCGCCCCATTGCCAGCGAAGATGCAGATTGTATTTGCCTTTCGGTACTTGAAGCACCTGTTAAATTTACTGGTCCTATAGCCAGGTTAATCAATCCTTTCTTACGCATCCATACGGCTGCCAGTTAATATTTTCCCTTGATGTTCCTCGCGGGCTTTATGCCCGCTTTTTTATAAGTGTTATTTAGACGTTATCATTAAAAAAACAGCCGAACATAAATTGCTTGGCTGCTCTAATAATAATTAACTTTTATCCTAGCAAATAATTAAAACCAGCAAAATATAGCTGATTAATTAGCACTACCAGCATTATATTGGACTTTTTTATCTCTAATATAAAGCTCCTCTCGAAGCACTGTCATATCTCTAGGTGCCTTGATGCCAACTTTTACTTGGTTACGATTAACATCGAGTACAACAACCTCAATATCATCACCTATTAAAAGCTTTTCGCCTATACGACGCGTAAGTATTAGCATGATATTCCACCCTCCATGTTAATTATGATTACCTATCGAGAAAAAAATACTCAAAAAAACAAAGCTATAATTCAGCATAATATTATCCATATTGTTAATAAATCCATTTGTATATAAAAGGCTGTTAGTGCCTAGCACATAAAGCTATAAAGAGATCGGATCATTGAAATGTCGGAATGTCGGAATGTCGGAATGTCGAAAAACATCTGAAGAATTTATGTGAAAAAATTTCCATTTCTAAAGTGCAAATAAAAACACCTGTTAGTTACAATCTAAATAAATCGCTCACTTTGAATCTTATAAAATAAACAAAAAAAAATACAAGATAAAAAGCCAGTTTATTTATGACGCTTGTTCTATCATTTCGTTCAAGCAAACTCATAATAAAAATACGATAAAAAAATATTAAATAAAAAGATTAAACAACACAAAAATGATCTAAAAATTATATTTTTAGATCATTTTTGTGTTGTTTAAATCAATTAAAATAAAAAAAACGGAAAGGAAAAAAACAGAAAGAGAATAGAGAAAATTAGAATAAGGTAAAAACTATTTACCTAAGGTTAACTCACGTAAACGTTGTATGGCTTCTTCGCGCTGAGCTAACTCTTTATTGAGCTGAATGTTTTCAGCCATAACTTGATCTTTACTGGCATCAGCAGCAATCATGAGCCCAGCACTAAACCAAAGTAAACGTGCCTCATTAGAAGCTTCTCCACTCATCGCTTGTTGGGCGCGCTGGTCCAATACATAAATAGCCGTTTGTGCAGCCTCTCGACTATAGGCTGGATTTTCTCTATCAAGACGTAATGCAATAATACCCCAAAGCGCATAAGCATCTGACAACAAACTACTGTGCTCAGCCAATGCCGATTCATAGGCTTCAAAAGCGCTTTGATATTGCTTTGCCGTATGCCACTCATTGGCTAAGGCCAACTTACGCAACACGGATTCTGTGGCTAAATCGATATCAGGCTCGCAAGCCATAGGTGAGGGAGTAGCTGTTGTAGAAGCTGTGGTTTTTTGAGCACGATGATCGATAGGGCTCGCAGAATGCTCAAGAGGCGTTGAGACACAGGCCGTTAGTAAGGCAATTAAGCCAACCGATACAGTCATCTGTAAATACTTAGCACTCAATGTGATTCAAAACCTATTTTTCTTCATTAGATATAAACGAAAAAGATAAAAGCAGTACTGTTACTGCACTACTACTGTTACTGCACTACTACTGTTACTGCACTACTACTGTTACTGCACTACTACTGTTACTGCACTACTACTTTTTCGTCGCACCATGCCATATCGCGCCAGTATCCCTATCGCGAAGAACAATACGAGGCCATTTATCGCCCCCTCATCCTTGATAACCCCTATAGTAAACGATATCCATAGGAATCTAAACGCTTTTCCCGATACAGAGACTAACTTATCTTTGAGGCGCTGAATTGTGATTCATAAAGCGAATAGCTGTAATGATTCCATCTCAAACAAACACGCTTCTATACAATGATATTAGCTATTAAGGCGCATCGCTGGAAATAATAATACGTCGCGTATTGATGCCGAATCAGTCAGTAGCATCACTAAACGGTCAATGCCTATGCCCTCACCCGCTGTTGGCGGCAAACCATACTCGAGTGCCGCAATATAGTCGGCATCAAAGTGCATTGCCTCAATATCACCGGCATCTTTTTCAGCCACTTGACGCTGAAAGCGCTCAGCTTGATCTTCAGCATCATTGAGCTCAGAAAAACCATTAGCAATTTCACGACCCGCAACAAAAAACTCAAAGCGATCCGTCACAAACGGATTATCATCATTACGACGTGCTAGCGGCGAAACTTCTGTAGGATAAGCCGTAATAAAGGTAGGCTCAATCAGCTTTTCTTCAACCGTCTTATCAAAAATTTCTATCTGTATTTTACCTAAACCATAAATATCTTTAACCACAATGCCAAGATCATCTGCCACTTTTGCCGCTGATGCTCTATCGGACAAATCACTCAACGACAAATCAGGATTAAACGCCAAAATTGACTCTAATACTGTCATACGTCTAAAAGGCTGGCCAAATTCCAATGAATGACCTTGGTAATCAAGCTGGGTACGAGAAAATACTTTGCTAACGACTGTGCGCAACATCGCCTCAGTTAAATCCATCAAATCTTGATAATCAGCATAGGCCTGATAAAACTCGATCATGGTGAATTCAGGATTATGACGCGTCGATAAACCCTCATTTCGGAAGTTACGATTAATTTCAAACACCCGTTCAAAACCACCGACCACTAAACGCTTTAAGTAAAGCTCGGGAGCAATACGCAAATACATATCCATATCTAAGGCATTATGATGCGTCACAAACGGTCTCGCCGTTGCGCCACCAGGAATCGCCTGTAACATTGGCGTCTCCACTTCCATAAACTGACGCTCAACTAAAAATTGACGAATCTCATTAATAATACGTGAACGCAGAGCAAAAACATCTCGCACTTCTTCATTCATAATTAAATCAACATAGCGCTGACGATAGCGAATTTCAGTATCAGCAAGGCCATGAAATTTATCCGGCAAAGGACGTAATGATTTCGTTAATAACTTGGCGTCTTCTATATACACATACAAATCACCTTTGCCCGACTTATGCACCGGGCCAGAAGCAGAAACAATATCGCCAATATCCCAGCTCTTAATTTTTGCGACCAAATCTTCTGGCAATGATTTTTTATCGACATACAATTGAATTCGACCAGAAACATCTTGCAACACAATAAACGGACCGCGCTGATTCATAATGCGACCAGCAACACTGGCAGGACGATTAAGCGCTTCTAGTGTCGGTTTATCTTGCTCACCTAACTCAGCTTGCAATTCACTGGCAAGGCTATCGCGACGAAAATCATTAGGAAAAGCAACACCTGCTTCTCGAATAGTCGCCAACTTAGCACGACGCTCAGCAACGAGTTTATTCTCTTCGCTGCTATCAGAAACGCTGCTGTTAGAAGTAGACGATGTTGTATCTTGCTTGTCGCTCATAATGCTTGCTCTTGGTTTTTACTTAAGTGAGATTATTAGTTTAACTTATTCGTTGTTCATTGAAGCAGTTGTTTTTACAACCACACATCAAAGCCCCTGTTTTAACGATGCCTCAATAAACTGATCAATATCGCCATCCAACACATTTTGACAATTACTGGTTTGGGTGCCAGTGCGTAAATCTTTAATGCGTTGATCATCTAAAACATAAGATCGAATCTGACTTCCCCAGCCAATATCCGACTTTCCATCTTCTAACGATTGTTTTTCAGCATTTAATTTTTGCATTTCCAATTCATACAGTCTGGCTTTTAACATCTTCCATGCTTTATCACGGTTTTGATGCTGCGAACGCGCATCCTGACATTGAGCAACCGTGCCTGTAGGGATATGCGTTAAACGCACCGCCGAATCGGTTTTATTAACATGCTGACCACCCGCACCCGAGGCACGATAGGTATCCGTTCGCACATCAGAAGGATCAATATCGACTTCGATATTTTCATCCACTTCGGGAGAGACAAATATAGAGGCAAAAGAAGTATGTCGGCGGCTGCCAGAATCGAAAGGTGATTTACGCACTAAGCGGTGCACTCCCGTCTCAGTGCGTAACCAACCAAAGGCATATTCACCCTGAAACTGAATGGTCGCACTTTTAATACCCGCAACATCACCCGCAGAAGCTTCCATTAAATCGACTTTAAAGCCCTTAGCTTCACCCCAACGCAAATACATGCGCAACAGCATTTCAGCCCAATCTTGTGCTTCTGTTCCGCCCGAGCCCGATTGAATATCGAGGAAGGCATTGTTTGGATCCATCTCACCCGAGAACATACGGCGAAATTCCAACACCGCCAACAAACTTTCTAGCTCAGCAATTTCAGCATCGACAGACTCTAAGGCCTCAGCGTCATCGTCTTCAATCACCATATCAAGCAAGTCTTTGGCATCGGCAATGCCAATATCAAGCTTATCAATAACGCCTACTACGCCTTCTAAGGCGGCGCGTTGTTTGCCTAATTGTTGCGCTTTATCAGGATTATCCCAAACCGCAGGCTCGGCCAGCTCTAATTCGACCTCAGTCAGCTCTTCTTTTTTGTTCGCATAGTCAAAGATACCCCCTAAGGATATCGACGCGACCAAAAAGATCTTTGAGGCTGGTTTGCTGCGGATTAGTTTCTAACATTAACGTCGTTTTCTCAGTGCTTTTAATTGATTGCGAACGTTTTGACAGTAATCTAAACGGCGGCAAATCAAACAACAAAATAAAGCGCAAGATTATACTCAAATGCTCTTGCGGCGGCGAGTAATAACTGACATTAGGCCCACACTAAAGCTGATGATTGCTAATCGGAGTAATATCGGACTAATGCAACACAAATCACTTGACTCTTATGCTGCAAAATCGACAATAGATGAAAGAACGAGGGTCAGCAGCAGTATCAATAACAACAGCAACTTAATGATAAAAAAACAGTCTCATGCCCTTCTTACAAAACAGACGCGATTCAACCATAACGTCTGCTTTTACAGCATCTAAATATTTAATTGAGCGAGTCAAACTATGCGTGCCACCCTTAAATCAACCACCGATCTAGCCACTTTTGCCTGCGACACCCTCGTTATTCCTGTCTATGAAGATCTCAAACTCAATAGCGATAGTCGAGCCATAGACAAAGCGAGCCAAAAACAATTAGCTAAAATACTCGCCAGCGATGATTTTAATGGTCATTCAGGTGAAACCGTTACGCTGAGAGGAATCGCCGGAACAGCAGCTAATCGCATTGTATTATGGGGTTTGGGCGACAAAGACAAGCTGAGCCGCCAAGCGCTCGTTAAAGCCTGCGACTCACTGGCTAAAGCAGTAACCGGCTTACCGGGTAAACATTGCGCAGTATTAGGCAGCCTTAAAACCATCAAAGCGGTTCCGACTAGCTGGGCATTACAGCAAATCGCCGCTCGTATTGCGCGCACCACTTATCTCTACACCACCACTAAGCCAAGCAAAAAGAACCCCGTTACACTTGCTCGCCTAAGTATCGTCAATGCCGATAGCACAGCTGCCAATCGTCAAGCGATAACGCAAGGGGTTGCTATTGGCCAAGGCATTAATATTGCTCGTGAGCTCGGTAACTTACCCGGTAATATTTGCACACCTAAATACCTCTCTAGCCAAGCACGTAAGCTAGCCAGACAGCATACGGCCATTAAAACCACTGTTTTAGGTGAAAAACAAATGCAAGCGCTTAGCATGGATTCACTACTTTCTGTGGGTCATGGCAGCGTAGAAGAATCGCAATTAATGGTTATCAATTATCAAGGCGGCAAAAAAAGTCAGAAGCCCCATGTATTAGTAGGCAAAGGCATCACCTTTGATTCCGGCGGCATCAGCCTTAAACCTGGCGCCAGAATGGATGAAATGAAATTTGATATGTGTGGTGCAGCCAGCGTTATCGGCACCCTTTCAGCCATTGCAGAAATGAAACTGCCGCTTAACGTTATTGGCGTTATCCCAGCAGCAGAAAACATGCCATCAAGCCGCGCGACAAAACCGGGCGACGTTGTCACTAGCATGTCGGGTAAAACCATTGAAGTATTAAACACCGATGCCGAAGGCCGCCTCGTATTATGCGATGCATTAACCTACGTAGAGCGCTTCAAGCCAGAATCGGTGGTTGATATCGCCACCTTAACCGGCGCCTGTATTATGGCGTTAGGTCATCATGCCAGTGGTTTATTAAGTAATGATGACGATTTAGCCAATAGTTTATTAGCCGCAGGTACTGATAGCGCCGACCGCGCTTGGCAACTACCGCTATGGGATGTGTATAAAAAACAACTCAGCTCACCGTTTGCTGATCTTGGCAATATCGCAGCCGGTGGTGCAGGCACTATTACCGCCGCCTGCTTTTTATCAGAATTTACCGAAAAATACCGTTGGGCACATTTAGACATTGCCGGTACTGCCTGGGGCCAAGCCGGTGGTAAAGGTGCTAGCGGCCGACCGGTCGGATTACTTTGTCAGTATTTAATATCACTCGCCGGTAAAGCAGCCGTTTAAACGTCACTCAAATAAGAAGAATAAAAACAACATGACGAAAATTGATTTTTATATTACCAATATCAACACGCTCGACGATTATTGGAACTTTGCTTGCCGACTAACAGAAAAAGCCTTTCGCAAGCAGTGTGATGTATACCTTCACACTGCTAACGAAGAACATATGGCAGCGGTCGATAAATTACTCTGGACTTTCAGGCCCAATAGTTTTTTACCGCATAGCTCTGAAATGGCTAGCAAAGAAAGTGAAGATCATAGCAAGATCGATGATGCGGCATCAGCAACGGGCGAAATTTTAGTCGCCTGTTCTGGTGATCCCCGTGATCATCATGATGTATTAGTCAATTTAACCGAAGAAACCCCCGAATGTTTTAGTCGTTTTACGCGTGTCGCCGAAGTCGTAATGGGCACCGATGAAGCAAAAGCAAAATCTCGCCAACGCTATAAATACTACCGCGACCGAGGTTATCCGCTAGAAGTACATAATCTTTAGCATTAAGCGTCAGAAACCTTCACCTCCTCACCATAATTCACCCCCTTCTCAGCTAACACCATTCGGCAATCTAGGTTAGAATTCCTCGCTTAATTGCATTAGTCCGCAGTGACGAACCCTAAGGCCGCGCTTTCAACTATAGAGTCAGATTATTTACCATGGATAAAACGTTTCAACCGCAAGATATCGAGCAACGCTGGTATAAACGCTGGGAAGAAAAAGGCTATTTTGAGCCTAACAGTGATGAACAAGGCAAAGACCCCTTTTGCATCATGATTCCCCCTCCCAATGTCACCGGCAGCCTGCATATGGGTCATGCCTTCCAACATACGATTATGGATGCGCTGACTCGCTACCAACGTATGAATGATAAAACCACCTTATGGCAAGTTGGCACCGACCATGCCGGCATCGCCACGCAAAGTGTTGT
>JABIQF010000015.1 GCA_018668095.1 Cellvibrionales bacterium | reverse complement strand
CGCTATGGCATCGGCCCGCTACACCGCCATTACTAGTAGAGAAATTGTTTCGATATGCCCTTATACAGAAACAGCATGTGGTGAAGAATGGGAAAACGGAATAATGATTTTTATTGATAAAAACAATAACGGCATTATCGATGACGCAGAAACACTGCAGGAATTTATTGATTTTGCGCCGAATAGCAGCACCATCAATTGGCGCGCTTCGGGTCGTAAAAATTATTTGCGTTATTCACCCACAGGTATGGCAAGACAATTTGGGCGATTTCATATTTGTGATAAAGAAGGTGATTTATCATTAGCACGCGCACTGGTGATCAGTCGCCAAGGGCGAACACGTATTTACAAAGATAGAAATAATGATGGCGTGGTAGAAGATACTAATGGTGCCACGCCAGATTGTTAGATTAGCGCCAGCAGTTATCTACTGTTCCATCGGCTGCTGTTTTAACACCGGCTTGGTTAATGGTTAATACGCCACAGCCATCACCAACTTGCGAACCTTGTGGAGTGGCTGTAAGGGTAAACGTTGTGGCGCCAGCCGCTAAGGTAATTCCATAATAACTTGCCGCACCATCAATAGGTGATTTAGTTGGAATACCTACGGCTGCAGGTGTTCCATAATCATAATTTTTAGAATAATGTCGCTCCATTAATTGCCGTGCTTGCAGAAGTACTGCTGTACTGTCAGCTCTTCGACTATCCCTTACCTGCCCCTGATAACTCGGCAACGCAATAGCGGCAATGATGCCGAGAATAGCAACAACAATCATTAATTCAATTAGTGTAAAGCCACGCATGCGCATAATACTGTCTTCCGTATTTAAAATATTAATTAGTTGAGTACTTGAATCACATAAAGCACTTGGATATCAGGATCACCCACTGCTGTTATTTGATTACCCTTACGTAAATTCGCCACCGCACCTTTTTGTCCATTGGCTAAGCGGATACGCACATCATAAGCTAAGCGATACTCAACATGATTAATATCTTTAGCTAACAGCGTGACTTCAGCCGATTCTAAATCGATATCAACAATATGGGCCACGAATTCATCGGTTGCTGCATAAACCAAACTTGTATAAAGCATAGCGACTAGCATTAACAGTTTACTCAATATTATCTTCATTGCATTCTCACTTAAAAAATTTAACGTTTGTATCTGGCCAGCTAAAATAAAAATCTTTACTTCAACTGCCTCCAACGAACGCGGCCCGAACGAGTGCCACCGCCAAGATCCGTACACTGTCCAGCAACATTAATACACTTATTCAATCCATCACCGCTTACTAAGATAACTAAATCAGGCGCAGGATCTTTGCTCGACGTACTCGGCGGCTTAGGTTGCATTGCTACAACCACTTTATCGCCTTTTTTATCATCGCCGTTAACTCTACCGTCGGCATTATAATCCAACGTTGGCGAATCAAATGCACCACCATTATTTCTATCAAGCACAAAAGTAAATGTTTCACCGCCAGAATTACAACGGCCACTTTCTGGAATAATCGTATTAAAGATAACGAGTGAGCCGCTAAGCGCTGGCCTACCTACCACTCTTTCTGAAATACCCGAAAGTGAACTCAAATCTAAAGACCAACCTTTGTCACTATTCCAATCTACGGCATTATCCGTAATGGTACGACCATCTATAGAGGCACCGTCAACAGTTTGCGATACAAGCGCCGATGAGGTAATACAAGCAGAGCCACCTGTGCAAGTGTCATCATCTAAAACAGCATAAAATGAATCCGTATTCGTTGAGGTCAAATCTGACTGTTCTAAATACTTACCCGTACCAAAATAAACTAGTCGACCCGTTTTATTTTCTGGGTGATTACCTACCGTTACTGAGCCTGTAATCGCCTGGCCCGAATCGGCTTTAAATAATTTTGCATATTCCCAATCACCAACAACCGTAGAAGTTAAATCAAACTTCCATATATTGCCTTTCAAATCACCCGCATAAATATAATCAATCATAAAATCTCTATCAACAGATATAGCAACGGGACCTGATAGACCATTATCACCTGAGGTATCGACTTCAAACTTTTTAATCACGCTACCGTCTTCAATATCTAATACATACAGGACTGCTTTTTCGTTTGTTGAGTTATAACCATTGGCAACAATAGCTGCCCATTCTCCATTGTTGAGTTTGACCAGTTGCGCCTTGCCAAAGCTGTAACCCATATCTACATCGTTAGCATCAGTAAATTCCCATAGTGCAATATCAGCAGCAGCAGCCGTAGGGTCTGTAATATCTAATGCATAAATACCTTTACCACCCGTTCTCAGTGCACCCACTAAAACAGAATGCCAATCGCCACTATAAAAAACATCAAGCGTTGAAATAGGTCCATCGACATAAGCTCCTGCCGAAAAAGTACTTTCTGTTAACTCATGAATATCTTTTAAAATTTCATTGGGTACATAGGCGAAGACTTCTTCACCCCCTGTTCGCTCAGCATTAAACGCATGAAGCATGCCATCATTACCCCCGGCATAAATCATCGGATCACGACTGGCTATAGACGTCAAAAAAGCGGAATACGATTTTGATTCTAAAGTGTCACTGAATGCATACTCTCTAAAGCCATTAGCATCGACACCATTACCGACATAAACGGGCGCTGAATGCACAATAGGACCTACACGAGTATCATCACCGTCTGTCGTTAAGCCTCTTCGTGATCGAAAGCTGCCACCATTTTCAGATTCATTTATAGCATCACCACGTAAATAATTAACCCGCGCCTCACCTTGGCCGTCACCGTCATTCAATAATGCGGCTTGCGTTGGATTTAAACTAGACCAGTTAAAATCAATGCCACCAATAGGATTACCAGAAGCTAAAGTATCATCGAAGGTGTATATTTTACGTGTGGCATGCGGCAAGGTAACGCTGGTGTTTTCGCGCGCCGCATCCCAAACCTCAGAACACAATGAGCCAAAGGCTTGGTCATTACAGGTAGCGGGTGCTGGGTCATCAGGATCAAAACCCGAACCATCTGACACTTCAAAAGCTTGCAACTGCCCTATCCACTTCTCAGTATCAAATGAAGCGAGATAAACTAAGTTACCTGATGAAATCCGTCCACTGTTCGCCACCACTGTTGATGCTGTTGATTGCCGGGCGGCAATTCTTTCAGTAATTGATTTAAAAGCATCGACTAATTCATTAGGGTCTGTCGCGCTAAAAAAACCACCATGACCATTAATACCTGCATGGTATAAATCATCTGCAACACCGCTGTTATTACCAATACCTGGCCAGCCAGTTTGTGTCGTAACACCATCATTAGCGATATAAGATGTTCCATCTAATAAATTTTGATAAACCGCTTCGGTAGTAGGCACACTGCCTGACAAGCCAAAAGACACCATATAGCTCACCATATGTTGCCAAGTAGCAGGATCGTTAGTAGGATTCCAATATTGCGCATCGGTTGGCGTACTAACGATTTCTTCTGTGTAATACGCCGGCAAATTATCAGTGAGTGTTGATGCTAAATCTGAAGCCCAGTAATGCCACATAATATCGGCCAACGACGAATCAGTATTGTCATTGGGGTAAATATGCTGATTATCCATACCCGGATTGTAAGCAGTACCATCAGGTAATACATTACCTGTGTCTTCATCATGGAAAAAATCACTTGGATCGGTAAATGAGCCATTATAAAAACCATCGGTTAGCATAATGTGGGTATTCAATCGGCAAGAAACGGCATCCGATGATGAGTTAGAAGGAATATCTCTATAGGCATTAATATCAGTATAGTAATTACCCGCTCGTACTGCCGCCGATCGCAATGGCGTTCCGCCACTGGTTCTTACGGAATCAATCCAATCATAAAAGTTCGCGCGCTCAGCAGCATCAAACTCTGACACTTGCGATGATGAGCCACCCGATGCTACCGAATTATTATGATTAAGTGCCTGCCTGCCAACACGTACCGAACTACTGACTGAATCAGGCGTAAAAGCACGTGTTAGTGCAGTTTTTCCTGCATCACCACGAATAGAATAATATTGAAACCAATTCGCAAAATTAGTTTGCTCTTCAGCTAATGTTCTTCCAGATTCATTAGTGCTGCCTTCATTAGAATAACTGTCTGTATTGATAACAACCTTACTGTAACAGTCTTCATCGCGTGGCTGATTAGCTATCGTTGTAGTACAACCACTTAAACTATTATTAAAATCATAATAATAAGCTGGCTGAGGATCACAGGGCTCTCCCTCAGCTGTACCACAATCATAAGTGGATTCTTCAGCACCTAATAAATCAGGTGTTGAGTCATTATAATAATGATTGTAAATACCTACAAAATGTGTCGATAAATTAATTCTAACTTGATAGCTGCCATCATAGTAATAGCCTCGAATAGAATCCGTATAATCGGCATTAGCTAACTGCGTGCCAACTGAATCACTAGGTGCTATATAATCTACTGTCGGATCATAATAAATTTTATTATGATTTGCAGATCGATAATAAATTTCACGCCAGTCTGATCCGACAGCATCGGGCATAAACCCCCAAGCCATACTGCCGGAGTCATCCATAGATACAACAATATTAGGCGGCACGCTCGTCGACACAAATAACGGCATATCATTTAAATTTAATTGCGCTGCTTTCGCTGAAAATATTGACGCCATACAGCAGAAAAATAAAACGCTAATATAGACTCGTATTTTCAAAAAAAACTTTATAAGGTATTTCATTACTTTCACCGCTGTCCGTAATATTGCTGACTAATGCTTAACAAACAAACTTTCTACAATTGACTGACTCTTTGTATCGGCACCAAATGAAGATGCTGTGACGCGATACACCAACTTAGCATCGGATGAATTCGCGCCTGGATATAAAGACGTATCAGAATCCATAGAGCTAGTACCATTACCAATATATTCGGTAAAACAAAGCGGCACAGATGCAACGCCATCTGGTGAGGCTGTTGTTCGAGCAATCGAAGCAATGATAGATTCATTACCATAATCATCCCAAAAATCATTATCCTGCCACCAGCCGGCAGGAAATATGCCGGTAGAAATCACTCTATGAGTCTTATTTTGCAAATCACTTAAACTTGAAGTCTTAGATGTTTGATGCAAAATAACAGTCGCCTGCTCTCGCAAATAAATTTCGCATTCATTTAATGCTGCTTCTGCCCCTTGAAATGATTTATTTGCATTCTGCATATTCGAAACCATTTTTTCTTCTAAGGTCACTGAAGACATACCCGACATGCCAATTAAAGTGAGGATCAAAAGCATCACTAACGCAACCACCAGCACAGCACCGCCTTGCGATTGCTTATAGGCCGCTTTATTCAATGGCATGTTTGATTGATTTTTCATATTGATAATATCCATTGATAATTAACCCGAAAGTTGGCTGCGTAAAGCAATGGTTTGAGTAAACACTTGCCGCGCACGACCATCGGCAGTGGCTGTCGATTCAATATCTTTATCTAATAAAATATAATCTCTACCCGTTGCATCCAGCGGCGTGTTATCAGAAACCGTCATTAAACCAATTTGCATTACCACGACATAGGGCCAATCAGCACTGGTCATTTGTGTTGCTGTTAAATAACGAATAACCCGATTCGGTGTGGAGGCATCACCTATTCCATAAAGCACCTGCATATCTTCAACACCAGATACCAACACCACCGAGCTTGCACCAGCAACATCGCAACGCAGCTGATCATTTGTATCAATATAAAAACTCATACGCGTAAAGACACCCGGTGTACCGTCAATCGCAACGCCGGCACAATCTAAAAGTGGTCTTGTCGCATCACCGTCACCTTCCATTCTAAAAGTAAAGCTATCCAGCGTTGTATCAGCATCCGTTAATGATGCAGCTGTGGTATCTGCACCTACAATAACAGCACCTTCATCAAAACCATTTTGGCTTAGCCAGTAACCATTACTCGCTACCAAATTAACTAAATCAGCAGCAAAGTCGTCGCCATTCATCGTCGTGATATCACCAGGATTCAGGTACCCAGCTGCACGAGAAGAACGACTAATAAAACTCATACTAAAACGGCCAGACTCTTGAATAATTGATTGCGCGCGAATAACATCAAATGACTGCCGACTACCCACAGTCACTTGAATAATGCCTGCCAACATAAAAAGGCCAAGACCCATTGCGATCATTAGCTCAATTAATGAAAAACCTGCTTGCTTGCTTGTTAGTCTTGCCATAGTCAAAACCTGATTGTTACGATGTGCTTTAAATTTGAATCACTAAGCGAATACAGCCATCAGCCGCTGTAGAATTACAGCTCGTTCCTGTTGTCACTGCGCCGTCACGATCTTCATCCCAAAACACTAAAATAGTATATTCAGAGGTACCGGCATTTCTTGTGATAGTGCCAACACCTGCAGGTAAATTTGAATTAACAATTTGTGTTTGCCATTGAAAAATATCGTAGCCCGCTATATCGGTCTCATCACAATTAGCGGTGGTTCCCATACAATTCGGTAAATCTCCGAGGGTGCCATCGGTTTCATAATTGGTTGAGAGTTCATCGGCAGCATCGGCGCGATTCGCTCTTAGACGGTCGGCCATATCAGCGGCTAAAATATCGGCCTGCGATCGGAATACACTGTTTTGTGATTCACGTACGCTCACTGCCTGCATACCTGCCATACCTAAAATACCGACAGCCAAAACAAATACAGCAACCATTACCTCAATTAAGGTAAAGCCCTTTTGCGAGAGTGGCATTAGCATTAAGCGAGACCTTTTGCGTTGACTTAATTGCATCTTTGGTTTTTGAGTGTTGTATAAATTAAAAATATTCATACCCTATTAACAACCTGAAAGTACTGTGTCAGCCGAATACGTTAATGATCCCGTTACAGTCAAAATAATTGATCGCCCATCAATATCGGATGTGGTTTGGATGTCACAAAAACTAATGGTTTCAGCATTGCCAACATTCAGACCCGTTGCCGCAAAAGTAATAACTGTTCGTGCCAATCCATTACTGATCCGAATATTCGTATTGCCACTATTTGTATCAATTAAACGCTCATTCGCAATATCACGAGCACCCGAGCCATCGGCATCGGCAAACACAATCCAACCGTTAGCCCAATTGCCGCTACAACCCGCTTGATTAATACTGGGACAAATCGTGACGAAAGATTGAGTATTAATGGCTTCACTGCGGGCAATTTTTATAGCCGTAGCAAAAGTATCTCGATAGGTGGCAACCGTATTATTTTTTATTGCTGTTTGAAAACTCGGAATAGCCACTGCGGCCAAGATACCGGCAATAGCTACAACCACCATAAGCTCTAGCAATGTCATGCCTAACTGGCTCTTTAATGGGGCTTTTAATGGACCTTTTAATCGGTCCTTTAATCGGCTCTTTAATAGATCGTGTAATCGTAATCGAAACATTACAAATGCTACTCAAGTCATCAAGTTTATTATCTGAATGGATGTGAGACAGACCCGAACGAAGGCTAGTTCCCATCATTTAAACGTTAAAGGAATTGTTGAGCATTACGAGGGCTTAAGCCAGCGGCAGAGGCGCTAACGGTAGACTTCTACTGATAAACGTAAAAAGGATTTTAAAAAATGCGATGAACACGGCAAAAACTGTATTTAAACGGTTTTTGCCGTGGATTTAACTAGCCGGCAGACGCAGCTCTTTGGGCATTGAAAAAGTGATATTTTCGGGAGTACCCACTTGCTCTTGCGGTAAGGTGGCGCCCAGTGATTGCAAGTAATCAACCACTTTTTGAACTAAGACTTCAGGGGCCGACGCGCCCGCAGTAATACCCACCGCGGCTTTACCTGCCAGCCATTGCGGCTGAATATCGTCTTCACTATCAATAAGATAGGCCTCAGTTCCAATACGCTCAGCGAGCTCTCGCAGGCGATTAGAGTTAGAACTGTTGGGTGATCCCACCACTAACAATAGATCACAGTCAGCAGCAAGCGTGCGCACGGCATCTTGACGGTTTTGCGTGGCATAACAGATATCATCTTTCTTTGGCCCTTCAATGGCCGGAAAACGCGCTCTTAAAGCATCTATCACCCGCGCCGTGTCATCCATTGAAAGCGTGGTTTGCGTCACATAAAACAAGGCTTCTGGGTTTCGAATAACGAGATTAGCTACGTCGTCTTCGGTTTCCACTAAATAAATATCACCGCCATTTTGATTATCATACTGGCCCATAGTGCCTTCAACTTCTGGATGACCATGATGGCCAATCAGAATACACTCCTGCCCTTCTCGACTATGGCGCACCACTTCCATATGAACCTTAGTCACTAACGGACAAGTGGCATCAAATACTTTTAAGCTACGTTGCTCGGCTTCTTTACGTACGGCTTGTGAAACACCATGCGCACTAAAAATAACGATAACATCATCGGGTACTTCTGAGAGCTCATCAACAAAAACGGCGCCGCGTTCACGTAAATCTTCGACCACAAATTTATTGTGGACCACTTCATGACGGACATAAATGGGCGCACCAAATACGTCTAAAGCGCGGTTAACAATATCAATAGCACGATCAACGCCGGCACAAAAACCGCGCGGGTTCGCTAATACCAAACTGGCTGATGTGGCAATAATGGAATCACTCACGCTGGAACCACCTCTACGATATGAACATCAAAAGTAATATCTTTATCGGCAAGCGGATGATTAAAGTTCACGAATACCGCCTCGGTTTCTACCGAATCAACAACACCGGCTAACTCACCTTTCGCGGCATCAGTAAAACTTAACACTAATCCCGGCTCAAGTGTTGCATCACCGCCTTCTAACATAGACTCAATTTCATGACGACGAAAACGTTGTATGTTATCTGGGTTGCCAACACCAAAAGCAAACTCAGCAGCAATCACACAGCTACTTTTTTCGCCCGCAACCATACCAAATAAAGATTTTTCAAAACCTTCTAATAAGTTGCCATCACCAACAGTAAAACTCACGGGAGGTTTATCGAAATTAGAATCGATCACGTCACCCGAAGCTAACTTTAAAGAGAAATTCAAAGTCACACGGGTATTTTCTTTTATGGCGATTGAGTTATCTGACATTTGAATCGCCCTCTGATTTATTTTTCACTTGATCGTTAACGTCCGCTTTCAAGTCGGCTTCTGATGGACCCCAGAAAACATCTGCCAACATAAAAATGGCACCAACAGTAATAGCACTGTCCGCTACATTAAAAGCAGGAAAATAATGACCATCGTAATAAAACAATACGAAATCGACCACCTTGCCGAGCAAGACTCTATCAATTAAATTACCTACCGCGCCGGCAAGAATTAATGTGAGTGCTATTAATAATAATTTTTGCACCGCCACTAAGCGATGAATCCAGACGACTAAAACAATACTGACCGCCGAAGAAATTGCCGTAAATAACCAACGCTGCCAACCACCCGCTTCACTTAAAAAACTCCAAGCGGCACCTTTGTTATAGACTAAAGTGAAATCTAAAATAGGTAGCAAATTGATTCTTTCAAACTCAAAAAAGCTCATCTGCACCCAATACTTACTTAATTGGTCTAGCACAACAATAACTGCAGCCAGCGCATACCACGCCCAGCGCAATGAATGATTATTTGAATGGCTCATTAAGCGTATAACCTTTCTTCACCGTCACCATCAACATTATCAACACAACGCTGACAAAGCTCAGGATGGGCTTCGATAGTGCCAACCTCTTCACGATGATGCCAGCAACGCGCACACTTCTCATGCTCACTTTTATTAATCACTAATTTCATAGCGTCTAACTCAGTCGCAATAGCATTGTCCGGTGCTACTTGATCAGCCACCACAGTTACAGCAGAAGCCATTAACACAAAGCGCAATTCATCTTTAATCGCTAACAACTGTGTCGCCAATGATTGCTCGGCATAAATAATAACTTCGGCTTCAAGTGACGCACCAATAGTGCCGTTAGTGCGCTCGCCTTCTATAGCTTTGTTTACTGCCACTTTCACTTCACATAGCGTTTGCATTAAAGCAACTTCGCCTTGCGAATCATCCAATAAATTATCTAAGCCGGCATACACTTCTTCTATAAAAATATTTTCACTGCGCTCACCAGGAATATGCTCGTTAAGCTCATCGGCGGTAAAACTTAATATAGGTGCAATCCAGCGCGTAAAGGCTTCAATAATATGATACATCGCCGTTTGCGCCGAACGTCTAGCTACACTGTCTGCCTGTGTGGTGTACTGGCGATCTTTAATGATATCGAGATAAATACTGCCTAAGTCAACTACGCAAAAGTTATGCAACTTTTGATAAATAGTATGCAGTTGATACTCGTTATAAGCCGTTAAAATTTCTTCTTGCAGTTCGGCCGCGCGAGTAATCGCCCAGCGATCAAGCAACAATAATTGATCGTTAGGGAGCAAATCGGTCTTTGGATCAAAACCTTCTAAGTTAGACAATAAGAAACGGGCGGTATTTCGAATACGGCGATACGAGTCGGATACGCGCTTTAATATTTCGTTAGAAACACTCATTTCACTGCTAAAGTCTGTCGCTGCTACCCATAACCTAAGCACATCCGCACCAAGCTCATTCATAACCTCTTGCGGGGCTACAATATTACCCAATGACTTAGACATTTTTTTACCGTCAGCATCAACCACAAAGCCATGTGTAAGTACCGCTTTATAAGGCGCTGTACCATTCATTGCTATTGATGTTTTTAACGAAGACTGGAACCAGCCACGATGTTGGTCAGAGCCTTCGAGGTATAAATCCGCAGGAAAGCTTAACCCTGGGGTATTTTTTAAAACTGAATAATGAGTGACACCTGAATCAAACCAAACATCGAGTGTATCGGTCACTTTTGTATAGTCATCGGCATCATCACCTAGTAGTTCGGCAGCGTCGAGATCAAACCATACATCAATGCCGTCAACTTCAATACGTTTTGCTACTTGCTCAATAAGAGCAACTGTATTGGGATGTAATTCTTGCGTTACTTTATGGACAAATAAAGTAATCGGCACGCCCCATGTTCGCTGACGTGAAATACACCAATCAGGACTGCTCGCTAACATGCCATCAATACGTGCGCGCCCCCAATCAGGCACCCATTGCACATCTTCAACAGCCGCTTTTACTGAATTCAATAAACCTTGCTGCTCCATACCAATAAACCACTGCGGTGTGGCGCGGTAAATTAATGGTGTTTTGGTACGCCAGCAATG
>JABIQF010000222.1 GCA_018668095.1 Cellvibrionales bacterium | reverse complement strand
TGCATATACTCATTAAACTTTATTGCGCTCTTCAACCTCTTTATATGCGTCTTTATAATGTCATAGCGTAATTTCTTTTGTGCAATACCTTTATTATCTATTGATAACAATACATACCATACTGCTGCAAAGTCACTTGTCTCAATTTACACAGGTCATCAATTAAAAACGACTTAACTTAGCTTCATCTGTAATTCCAGTCTATCTTGATGAAGGGACAACTTGCCGCTTTTGCAGGCTATTTAATGACAAATACCTAGCTTCCACTACTCTCTAGCTAGCGAAAGAACAGGGGGAAACGTACAATACCGCGCCTGTTTGAAAGGGTTAGGCATGATGCCAAGATAAAAACCATTGAAGCTATATTAACTGCCTCTGCGAATAGAGTGCATCTACCAGCGATATAAGCGCTTGCTACCGCGCCGCTCACTACATTGGATTAGGTTTAACATGACACAGAAACGTATACATATAGGTAAACAACTTCGACACAGCACTATTAATGAGGTCGCTGGCCAATACGTCGATTTAGACGGCGAAGTTTTTTATCAGATTGCTAACTACGACCAAATGAAAGATTTTTTCATCAGCGTAGTCAGCGACTCTAACCATTGGTTATTTATCTCTACTCGTGGCGGCTTATCGGCTGGCCGAATCAACCCAGATAACGCTCTATTCCCTTATTACTCTGATGACAAAATCAGCGATGGCTCGCCCTATACCGGCAGTAGAACTATTGCCTTAGTCACTAGCGAAGGAAAAACTTCACTTTGGGAACCCTTCTCTGAGCAATGCGCTGGTATCTATAACATTACCCGCAACCTTTACAAAAACGTGATTGGTGATAAATTAATTTTTGAAGAAATCAATCATGATCTTGAAGTCACTTTCCGCTATGCATGGCGCACATCAGATAAGTTTGGTTTTGTTAAAACATCAACTCTTATCAACAACAGCGCAAACGCCGCCTATGTTGAAATTGTTGACGGCATCGAAAACCTTTTACCTTACGGTGTCGAGCCTGACGTTCAAAACTCTTTAAGCTGCTTAGTAGACGCATATAAGAAAAACGAATTGCAGGCTGACAGCGGTGTTGGTCTTTATACTATGAGCTCGATTTTAGTCGATCGCGCTGAGCCTAGTGAAGCTTTATCAGCAACCACTGTTTGGTCTGTTGGCCTACCTAATGCGAAACGTTTAGTGTCTTCCATCCAGCTCGACAACTTCCGCCACGGCTGGGAAATTGAACAAGAAACTGATGTGCGTGCTCGTCGCGGCGCTTACTTTATTAATGACGGTATTAACCTTGCGCCAAAGGGTGAACAAACATGGAGTATCGTTGCCGATATTAACCAAGGCCCAGCAGATGTTAAAAACCTAATTGCTTACTTAGCGGCTGAGAACAATATCGCCGAAGAAATTGAGACTGACATTACTTTAGGATCAAAAAATCTTTCACGTATCGTTGGTATCTCTGACGGCTTGCAAGTAACAGAAGATAAGCTTAGCGCTAATCACCACTTCTCTAACGTTTTATTTAATGTTATGCGTGGCGGCTTATTTGTAGATAACTATGAAGTCACTAAAGATGACCTCATTAGCTTTGTGAAAGGCTTTAACCGTAAAGTGTTTGCAGAGTTTGAAGCGTTCTTTAACAATCTTGATGATAAATTCCACTACAGCGATTTAATTCAAGCGGCTGAAGCCCAGAATGATGCTGGCTTACAGCGCTTATGTTTCGAATATTTACCGCTGTCGTTTAGTCGCCGTCATGGCGACCCTTCTCGACCATGGAACAAGTTTTCAATTAACGTTAAGAAAGATGACGGTTCTCAGCTACTTAACTTTGAAGGTAACTGGCGTGATATTTTCCAAAACTGGGAAGCGCTAAGCTTTTCGATTCCTAATTATATTGAAAGCATGATCTGTAAGTTTGTTAACGCCAGCACTGCTGATGGTTACAACCCTTACCGTATTACTAAATCGGGTATCGATTGGGAGAAATCAGATCCCACCGATCCATGGGCGAACATTGGCTACTGGGGTGATCACCAAGTTATTTATTTGCAGAAGTTTTTAGAATTCTCAAATGATTACCACCCAGGCACACTACAAAAATTCTTAACCCAAGATTTATTTTGTTATGCCAACCTACCTTACCGAATTAAAGGCTATGAAGATCAACTTAAAGATCCTCACAACACTATCGACTATAACGACGATACTGAAGCGTTAATTGAGCAACGTGTCGAAGAAGTCGGTGCTGATGGACGTTTAATCTGGAATAACGAAGGTTCAGTTTACAACGTCAACTTAACTGAAAAATTATTAGCCACAGTATTAGCTAAACTTTCAAACCTTATTCCTGAAGGCGGCATCTGGATGAACACCCAGCGCCCTGAGTGGAATGATGCAAACAATGCATTGGTAGGCTTTGGTGTGTCGATGGTGACACTGTATTACACCCGTCGCCTACAACAGTATTTGTTAGAATTATTCTCATCAGTAGATTTCGAAGAAGTTGCTGTTTCAGAAGAAATTGCTCATTTACTGCATGCAATTCATAGCACTTTTGAAAATCACAAACATTTACTTGCGGGCAAATTCAGTGATGCTGACCGCAAACAAGTGCTTGATAGCTTAGGTGCAGCAGCAAGCTCTTACCGCACCGACCTCTATGAAAAATCATTCAGTGGTAACCGTGTAGCCGTTAAAGCGTCAGACTTGGTTGCCTTTTGCCAAACGTCTTTAGAATATATTGACCACACTATTCGCGCCAACCGACGCGAAGATGGCTTGTATCACGCTTACAACTTAATGACAGCTAATGATGACGGCGTAGAGATTTCATATTTGTATGAAATGCTTGAAGGCCAAGTAGCTGTATTAAGTTCTGGCTACCTAAGCCCTGAAGAATCTCTGGATGTTTTAGAAGCGCTAAGAAAGTCGTCAATTTACACGGCTCGCCAGCACACTTACCTTCTTTATCCTGATCGTGAATTAACTCGCTTTGTCGATAAAAACATTATTCCTAGTGAACAAGTAGAACGTTCAGCACTCCTTAAAGCGTTGGTTACTGCTGGTGATACTTCGTTAATTGAAGTTGATACACAAGGCGGCTACCACTTTAATGGTTCGTTTAATAATGTTGATAGCGCGAAGAGTGCGATGCAAGCACTTAAAGCGAATGGCTATGATGCCTTAGTTGAGCAAGACCAATCGTTGGTTGCCGAAATTTTTGAAGGTATTTTTAATCATCGTCAATTTACTGGTCGCTCTGGCGGCATGTACGCCTACGAAGGCTTAGGTTCTATCTATTGGCATATGGTTTCAAAACTATTGCTAGCAGCGCTAGAGAGCTTCCGTAAGGGTGCAGAGCTAGGCACTGATGCAGCAGTTATGCAGAAACTTGCCGATTGCTACTTTGATATTCGTGCTGGCATTGGCTTTAACAAAACGCCTGCTAACTATGGCGCGTTCCCAACTGACCCTTACTCACATACTCCGGGTTTTGCTGGCGCTAAACAGCCAGGTATGACCGGCCAAGTAAAAGAAGAAGTGATTACCCGCTTAATGGAGCTGGGTGTTGTGGTCACTAAAGGCAGCATTACCTTTAATCCTTTTATTCTTCGCAAAGCTGAGTTTTTATCTAACGATGATACTTTGGTTTATTTTGATATAAACGGTGATCAACAAACTGTCGCACTATCAAAAGGTCAGCTTGGCTTCACTTACTGTCAGGTACCGGTTGTTTATGGTTTAGCCGAGGGTGCAGAAGCCTCAATTGTTGTAACCCATGCTGATGGTACTAAGAATACGATAGCTGGCAATACTATTGATGCAGAAACATCGTTACTAATCTTTGATAAGAAAGGTACAGTAACGAAAATTGATGTATTGCTTACTCCGGCTTTGAACTAAAGCCGGAACAGCAATCGTTGTAGAGACAACATCAGCAAGACATAATAAAACGCAGTAACAAAAAAGCCGGTCATAAAAGACCGGCTTTTTTTATGCGCGTATTTAAGTCATGCGTTTAAGCACTTTTTCGAGCTTCCAGCTGCTCACGAATCTCAAGAGCACGCGCTTCATCTAAATCATAATTACGCATAACAAAGATAGCAATTAAAGTACCTACACAAGGAATAACGATATAAGCCAAACGTAACAACTCAAGTGTATCTTCACTCTGCACAGCAACCGACTGATCAAATCCAATAAAACTAAGAATAAGACCCGCAGCACCACCGGCAAATGCAGCGCCCAACTTAACCATCCACCAGTAAATAGCACCAAACGTACCTTCTCTACGCTCACCGGTCTCTAATTCATCAAGGTCACAAATGTCAGCCGTCATTGACATCATAATAGTGAACAAGCCACCAATACCGAAAGCAAATAACGGTAATGGAATAAAGATCATCCATGGTTTTTCTGGTGAGAAACACCACCAAAATAAAATATAACCCAGCAAAGAAATAGATTGTGACAATAAAAAGGTAAAACGCTTACCGTAGTTTTGCGCCATCCAATTAACAATAGGAATAACCAAAAAGCAGGTGCATAAAGCGCCCACTGAACCAAACAGTGTTGGCCATACTCCAGCTTGCGCCGTATCACCACCATTCATGTAGTAAACGATAATAAACCATGAGAACGCAGCAACGGTTTGGAAGGCATTAAAAATTAAAAACGTTGCTATACAGATTTTTTGAAACGGTCTATTGCTAAGCGTAATGAGTATCCCGCGACCAAAATCGCGAATGGTATCCATAAGGCTGCCATCATCTTGATTTTCAGCCTGCACACCCTCTGTAGAGTCACAAAAAATTGCCGGTACCAAGGCCAACGCCATACAAACACCGCCCACCCAAAGTGATAAATATCGCGCACCTTCAGTCGCCGATTCAAACCAATTAGGATCATATAAAACAATCCATAACCAAGGCGCAAGCACCCAAGCCCACTGGCCTATCCATTGCGCCACCGCCATCAATCTCGTTCGCTCATGGAAGTCTGAGCTCATCTCATAACCCATAGCTACATAAGGCACGCTAAATATCGTCATGCCAATCCAAAATACACAAGACCAAGCAAGAAAATAATAGAAGTTATACATCTCCGAATTGTCTGCCGACAACTGCCACATCATGACAAATGATAAGCCTGAAATGATTGCGCCAATAAACACATAAGGTCTGCGTTTACCCCATCGAGAGACGGTATGATCAGAGATATAACCCATTAACGGATCGGTGACTGCGTCGATCAACTTGGGGATAAAGAAAATCAATGACCAGAGAATGGGACTCATGCCTAAGCTCTGTACCAAAATCACCATAAAAATACCGAGCGCGGCAGGAAACAGCTGGTTGGCGAGCATACCAATACCAAAAACAATCTTTTGGCTGAGTGGAATTCTATTGCTTTGTTCTTGCTGCATGGCAGTATTCATATTATTTTTAGCCTTAGTTGTGTTTTTACTAGAACGACTTTGTA
>JABIQF010000174.1 GCA_018668095.1 Cellvibrionales bacterium | reverse complement strand
TTTGCGCCGCATAATATTGCCGCATATTTACGCGAGCTATCAGCGGCTTTACACAGCTGGTATGCAAGCGGCAACCAAGATAAGAGTAGCCAATTGTTAGTTGCCGATGCGGACATACGCAATGCGCGATTAGCATTAGCCGAAGCTGCTCGCCAAGTTATTGCTAACGGCTTATCACTACTAGGCGTTAGCGCGCCTGAAAAAATGTAATATGACAAACTCATCAATAATAGGCTATCAATAATATAATGATGCATTGCTTAAAACCCATTATTGCCAATAAACGTGGCGTTAGCGCAAAGCCCAAACGCGCCACTCACTTACGCAATAAAAAGACGCGAAAAAAATCAACAGCATCAGTGTCGAAGCTGCGCTTAATAGCTACCGTTATTATTGTTATTTTATTTAGCCTAGGCTTATACGCACTCAATCAACTTGAGTCGGAAAAAATTGCTCGTACCAAAAAACCAGTCACAAATAGCGTTATTATAGAAGAAAAATCATTGCCCAACGCAGAAGATGATTACACGTTTTATAGCCGCTTAAAAGATTTTGAAGTTGTCGTCAACAAAGAAGCGGCCTATAGCAGCAGCCGTAGTGCCGAAGATAATTACATCTACTTGATTCAAGCAGGATCGTTTAAAACTAAAGCACAAGCAGAAAAGCTACTCGTAGAATTAACCTTGCTAGGCCTTGAGCCAAAAATCAATAGCGCTAAAAATGCCTCTGGGAATTTATGGTATCGCGTTAGGCTTGGACCCTTTACGACACGTGGAGGCATGACGGCTGCGAGATCCACCATTATTTCAAATAATTTAGAAGCTATGGTTATGAAGCGAAAAATATAAATTGTCATGACTAAGCATTTCTTTTATCAATGAAAAGAAATTAAAACTTTATTAGACATCCATTGAAAAAACAGGACACCTTCATTGATTCCAGAAACCATTGAGTTACATAAAGCGTCAAAAAAACTCGAACTGGTTTATGCTCATAATCAGTGCTTTTTCTTAGATGCAGAATATCTGCGAGTATACTCACCATCAGCCGAAGTACGCGGCCATCACCCTGACCAAGCCACCTTGCAAGTCGGTAAAAAAAATGTCGGCATTTTATCTGTAGTAGCTGTTGGCAACTATGCACTGCAAATTAATTTTGATGACCAACATAATAGCGGTATTTACTCATGGGAATATTTGCGTGAGCTATGCGATAAAAAAGCCATTTACTGGCAAAGCTATTTAGACCAGCTTACTGCAAGCGGAGGGAATCGAGATCCTGATATTGAAGTTATAAAGCTTTTTAATCCAAGCCCAACATTGAATTAATCAACCATAGAGAGGAATTATCCCCATGGAAACAATTGTTAAAATAATTTTTGCAACCGCGATGCTACCATTATTGATTAATGTGCTTGCTGCGTATTTTCGCAACAAACAACTCGGCTATGTCGACAATAGAAATCCGCGCCAACAAGCACTTAAACTGACAGGGATTGGCACTCGTTGCTATGCTGCCCAGCAAAATTCATGGGAAGCGCTGGCGTTAATTTCTGCAGCTGTTCTTTGCGCATTTTTAATGGGCGCCAGCGCCGAACAAATGCTGCTATCCGTGCAAATATTCTTTGCCGCACGTATAGCTTATATCGCTTGTTACTTAGCAAACTGGGCTACGCTTAGATCTATCGTATGGATCATCGGCTTAGCCGCTTGCATTTCACTTTTTCGTTTAAATGGTGTGGCATAACACACTTTTGTGCTGCGCCTTGCACAGGTACAATAGCGCTCTTACTAAATATCGCAGTTTAAAATGACTGCGTGACGAGGCTGAAAATGACAGTGAACACCACAGACAGTGATGCAAGCCCTAAGGCATCATCTACTGACGCCCAAGATACCACTCACTTTGGCTACCGACAGGTCGCTACCGAAGAGAAAGCCAGCTTAGTTGGCGAAGTGTTCACCTCGGTTGCCAGTCGCTATGACATCATGAATGATTTAATGTCTGCAGGCGTTCACCGTTTATGGAAGCGTTTCACTATTGAACTATCGGCTGTGCGTACCGGACACCGCGTATTAGATCTCGCTGGTGGCACCGGTGATTTAGCCTCAAAGTTCAGTCGTCTTGTTGGCCCAGAAGGCGAAGTCATTCTGTCTGACATCAATGCCTCTATGCTAAGTACCGGTCGCGATAAGCAAACCGATAACGGCAACTGTGGCAATATTCAATACGTACAAGGTGATGCTCAATACCTTCCCTTTGATGACAATTACTTTGACTGCATCACTATTGGTTTTGGCCTACGTAATGTCACCGATAAAGATCGCGCCTTACGTTCAATGTTTAGAGTACTCAAGCCTGGTGGTCGTCTTTTGGTATTGGAGTTTTCGAAACCCAATAATCCCTTGCTATCAAAAATTTACGATACCTATTCTTTTAAAATACTGCCAAAAATTGGCAAGCTCATTGCGCAAGATGAAGACAGCTATCGCTACCTTGCCGAATCCATTCGCATGCATCCCGATCAAGAAACATTAAAAGACATGCTAGAAGACGCTGGTTTTGCTGATTGTGAATACCACAATATGACGGGTGGCATTGTTGCCGTTCATAAAGGTCTTAAACTCTAAATTTAAAAGCTAAACGACTATGATTGATCCTATGCTTACCTCCGCCAGTTGTGCGGCACTCGAAAAAGCTATTAACAGTAGCCTTTCATTAGATCCGACCACACAATCTAAACTGGCCGCCTATGCAGGTAAAATAATTCGTATTGCCTGCACTAAACCAGAAGTTATTTTTTATATGCGTATCGATTCTAATATATGCATTCTGCAATACTGTGAAGAAAAAATTGAAGCCGGCATAGAAGGCCCCTCACAAGAGTGGTTAGCTTTACTGACTGCCGAAGATGCTGCATCAGCACTTATTAACGGTAAATTAAAGATTCAAGGTGATAGCCGTTTGTTTTTAGAATTAAAAGATATAGGTGAACAAATCGACCTAGACTGGGAAGGCTATATCGCACGATTTATTGGTGATGTACCAGCACACTTGGCGAGCAAAGCCGCTAACAGTTTAATGGGTTTTGGCAAGCAAGCTCGACAAACCTTACTTCGTACCGTCGATGATTTTTTACATGAAGAAGCCCGACTCGTACCCACTCGTATAGAATGCGAAAATTTCTATGCACAACTGCGTGATTTAGAAATGCATATCGATCGTATTGAAGCTAAAACTAAACGTTATAAAAAACAATTTACGGATACTCAAGCATCATGAAACAATTGATGCGCTTATTCAGTATTTTACGTGTCTCGATAAAATATCGTCTCGATACTTTTATTCCTCAGTCCCGACAACACCTATTAATAAAATTACTCGTAAAAGTGGTTTCGCCGTTCCATAGCGCAGAAGATGATCGAGGTGTCCGCTTACGGACAGCATTACAAGAGCTCGGCCCAGTTTTTGTTAAATTCGGTCAATTACTTTCAACTCGACGTGATTTACTACCGCCTGATATTGCCGACGAACTGGCCTTACTTCAAGATCAAGTCCCTCCTTTTGATAGCTCGAAATCAGTCGCTATTATTGAAGCTGCTCTAGGGCAGCCAGTTACTCAAGCGTTTGCCGAATTTAGTGAAGCACCCCTCGCCTCTGCTTCGGTCGCTCAAGTTCATGCCGCTAAACTTCATGACGGACTCGATGTCGTTGTGAAAGTAATACGCCCTGGCATTGAAAAAGTTATTCATAAAGATATTCAACTCCTCTTTTTAATAGCCCGTATGGTTCAGCGCTTCTCATTAGACGGCAGACGTATGCGGCTCACTGAAGTAGTGAGTGACTATGAACACACTATTTTTGATGAGCTAGATTTAAAGCGTGAAGCCGCCAACTGCTCACAATTAAAAAGAAACTTTGAAGAAACCGAAAAATTACGCAGCCTACTTTTTATTCCCGCCGTTATTTGGAAGTTAAGCGGTCCAAATATTATGGTAATGGAGCGCATTTACGGCGTGCCTGTTTCGGATATAGATACGCTCAACAAAAAAAATACTAATTTAAAATCGCTAGCCGAAAGCGGTGTAGAGATATTTTTTACACAAGTATTCGAGCACAATTTTTTTCATGCCGACATGCATCCTGGCAATATTTTTGTGGACGCAACAACACCGGCAACGCCACGCTATATTGGTATTGATTGCGCCATTATGGGCTCGCTATCAGATTTCGATCGTTACTATCTAGCACGCAATCTACTCGCCGTGTTTAATCGTGACTACAGCCAAGTTGCAAGACTGCACATTGAATCGGGCTGGGTACCTCCGGGCACGAATGTACAATCATTCGAAGGTATGATCCGCAGCGCTTGCGAACCGATTTTTGAAAAGCCACTGTCAGAAATTTCTTTTGGCACCTTGCTGATTTATCTCTTTCAAGTCGCACGCCGTTTTGGCATGGAAGTTCAGCCCTCATTAGTATTATTACAAAAAACCTTACTGAACATTGAAGGCCTTGGCAGGCAGCTCTACCCCGATTTGGATTTATGGCAAACAGCTCACCCGTTTCTTGAAAACTGGATGGCCGAACGCTACTCACCAAAACGTCTACTCAGTGAGCTAAAGAATCAATCGCCAGCTTTATTAGAAGCACTACCAGCACTGCCCGATCTGCTGCTTCGCCAACTTCATCAATTTAATGGTACGGCCACCTCTGGCTCAGCAGCCTCTAATGGCAGCTCATCACAGCTGCAAGGCCGAATTGACCGCCTAGAACGCAGTTTAGATCGGCAGCAGACTTTCCTTACCGCTGTCACTGTAATAGCGCTATTATCTCTACTATCAGCGACAGCCTATTTAGCGTTAAACTAACAGCCTTAATTCATTCTTTCACACTGATTAGAAACCATAGCGCCATGACCGAACAGAATAATGCATTAATAGACGCCATTAAGTGGAATAGTCAGGGCCTAGTGCCTGCTATTGCTCAAGATGCCAATAGCAAAAAAGTGCTTATGATGGCGTGGATTAATCGCGATGCATTAATCGCCACCTTTGAAAAAGGCGAAGCTATTTACTGGTCTCGATCGCGCCAACGACTATGGCATAAAGGTGAATCTTCTGGGCACATCCAAAAGATTATGGATATCCGATTGGATTGCGACGGCGACACGCTCCTATTGATGGTCGAACAAATCGGCGGCATTGCTTGTCATACCGGACGCGAAAGCTGCATGTACAAACAATATTCTGCATCTGATGGATGGGTCAGTGTTGAAGCACCCTTAAAAAATCCAGACGATATTTATTAAGCGAATCAATCTATTTAACTCAATAGTCTTTTTAAAGAGCAACAATATGGCCGACATATTAAAACAACTTACCGCCTTACTTGAGCAGCGTAAAACTGCCGAGTCAGATACTTCATATGTCGCCGAACTTCATAAAAAAGGGCTTAATAAAATTCTTGAAAAAGTGGGTGAAGAATCGACTGAAGCCATTATTGCTGCAAAAGATTTGGACATTGCACTTCAATCGGCTAATGCGAATACTGACACAGAAAGAAAAGCACTCATCAGTGAAACTGCGGATTTATGGTTTCATACATTAGTTATGCTTTCTCATTTAGACAGTAATGCTGATGATGTTCTAGAGGAACTGGGCCGCCGAATGGGTATCTCAGGTATTGAAGAAAAAGCAGCACGTAAATAAACGAAATTGATCGTAAATCGATAGGAG
>JABIQF010000016.1 GCA_018668095.1 Cellvibrionales bacterium | reverse complement strand
CTGAGAGGGTTGTAAGTCATGCCTGTCGAGTCATTTAATAATAAATCACTCTCTCTTATCCAGCGGTATAGCTCTGATGGTTTAATCAGCTTTTCATAATCATGAGTACCTTTTGGGAGTAGGCCTAGAATATGTTCGGCGCCTAAAATGGCAAACAAGTAACTTTTTGGGTTGCGATTAATGGTGGCAAAATAAAGATGGCCGCCGGGTTTGCAGAGGTCGGCACAGGCTTGCACGATAGCGGCAGGGTCAGGTACATGCTCAAGCATTTCTAGGCAGGTCACTACATCGTATTGGCCTGGACGTTCGGCAGCAATTTCTTCAGCTGTTATTTTTTTATATTCAATGTCTAAATTATTTTCTAGTGCGTGTAATTCAGCAACACCGAGTGGTGCGTCACCCATATCAATGCCGGTAACTTGAGCGCCGCGTTGAGTTAGCGCTTCAGATAATATGCCGCCGCCACAGCCGATATCAATCACTTTTTTCTCGGCAACCGGAGAGAGTCGGTCAATAAAATTAGCGCGTAACGGATTGATTTCATGCAGCGGTTTAAACTCGCTGCTAGTGTCCCACCAGCGATGAGCTAGGGCTTCAAATTTAGCAATTTCTGATGGGTCGACATTGCTGGCTGCAGCGTTATTTTTGGATTCTTCAGTCATGATTATGTGTTTTCTACCTTGGCTATTTTATTGCGCCACCACTGGCTTTTTGCCAATAGAGCATCTAAATCAAAATCGACGAGTTGTCGGTTACTTACTTTTACTTTGCCGGCAATCCATACATGGGTAACCGCCGATGCGGCTTCTGTGTAAACCAGTTGCGAAATAGGCGAGTGCAATGGCTGCATGGCTGGGCTATGTGTATCAACCGCAATAATGTCGGCTTGCTTGCCAATTTTAATGCTGCCTGTCATGTCGTCAATACCTAATACTTCGGCACCGCCTAAGGTTGCCATGCGTAAGGCTTGGCTGGCATTGAGTGTTGCGGCATTACCCGACTCATGTTTAGCGAGTAGGGCGGCGCTGCGCAGTGTTTCAAATAGGTTGAGTGTGTTGTTGCTCGCGGCACCGTCGGTGCCTAGCGCGACACGAACGCCTTGCGCTAACAAATCGGCTGCGGGGCAGTAGCCGCTGGCGAGTTTTAAATTGGATGTTGGGCAGTGAATAACGCTGGCACCGGTTTCAAGCAGTGTATGGGTGCTCTCTGTATCCAGTTGCGTCATATGCACGGCTTGGGTTCTAGGCGATAGCGCGCCAAGCTCGTTAAGTCTGGCGATGGGCGTTATACCATACTGCTTAATCGATGAGGCGACCTCGAAGGCTGTTTCATGCAAGTGAACATGGATATTACAGTCGATTTCTTCTGCCAGCATAACGATGCGTTCAAAGCTGCTATTGCTAACGGTATAGGGTGCGTGAGGTCCGAACGCGGTCTTGATGAGTGGGCTGTAGCGATATTCATCAGACAATGCGAGCCCTTTGTCAAAATATTCTTCGGCATTTTGTGCCCATGCTGAGGACATTTCGAAAATGGGGAAGTTGATTTGTGCGCGCATACCGAGTTTTTCGGCCGCCGCTGCAGTGGCATCGGGAAAGAAATACATGTCAGAAAAGCAGGTGGTGCCCGATAAAAGCATTTCTGCAATGCCTAGTTCGGTGCCATCGCGGACAAAATCATAGCTAATGCAGCGCTGCTCTGCAGGCCAAATATGTTTTTCTAACCATTCCATTAGGGGGTAGTCGTCAGCCATGCCGCGCAATAGTGTCATGGCGGTATGACTGTGAGTATTAATTAGACCTGGCAGTAAAATGTGGTTACTGAGTTCAGTGTGCTTAGCGCCAGGGTAATCGTTCAGTATTTGATCGAGAGGGGCTAGGGCTATGATGGTGCCGTCTTGAATGGCGATAGCATGGTGGTCTAAAACCGTTGTTTCAGCGCTTGAATTTCCTGCGGCGTTTGTATCTATTGCGTCGCTGTCCATCGGGATAATCCAGCGAGCACTGATGATGTCGATTGGGGGCGGATTCACGTTGTTATATACCACTGGCAAGAAGATGAATTGGCTTAGTTGATGGGCGATTATACGCGATTGATTGCTCTCGTGCTGAGTGTGTGTCAGTGAAGGGTATTCTTTGGTCTAATCGGCTATTTTGAGGCCGATTTAGAGGCTTTTTAGGTGCATTATTCGTTAGATAAATCGGCATCCATTGCTAGTTCGTCATAGCGGTCAAAATAACGGCGAATGAACCGTTATTTTAGTGGCTAAAACTGCCATTAGCACTGACATTTCTGCGGCCTAATGTGGTATCATCGCGGGCTTTATTCAAGTCAATTATTGAGCTTTTTATTCATCTTTATTTTCAAAGGTGTAAGCAAGGGGAAACGTGTTTTATGGGTGAGATAGCGAAAGAAATTCTACCCGTTAATATCGAAGAAGAACTGAAAAAATCTTATCTCGATTACGCCATGAGTGTTATTGTCGGTCGAGCCTTGCCTGATGTTCGCGATGGTCTAAAACCGGTGCATCGCCGTGTTTTGCATGCCATGAATGAGCTCAAAAATGATTGGAATAAGGGCTATAAAAAATCTGCAAGGGTTGTCGGCGATGTGATTGGTAAATACCATCCGCACGGTGATTCAGCGGTCTACGATACGATTGTTCGTATGGCGCAGCCGTTTTCATTGCGTTATATGCTGGTCGACGGTCAGGGTAACTTCGGTTCGATTGATGGTGATTCGCCGGCAGCCATGCGTTATACCGAAATACGTATGGCTAAAATTGCCCATGAGTTGTTGGCCGATCTCGATAAAGAGACTGTCGATTACGTGCCCAACTACGATGGCACGGAAATGATACCCGAGGTTATGCCTACGCGAGTGCCCAACTTGCTGGTTAATGGCTCGTCGGGGATTGCTGTTGGTATGGCGACCAATATCCCTCCGCACAACTTAGTTGAAGTGGTTAAAGCGACACTGGCATTAATCGATAATCCTGAGTTGGATATCGATGGCTTAATGGAGTTTTTGCCGGGCCCTGATTTTCCAACCGCGGGCATCATTAATGGCCGTGCCGGTATTGTTCAGGCTTATCGCACTGGTCGTGGTCGCATTTATGTTCGCGCCCGTGTCGAAATTGAAGTTAACGAAAAAACTAAGCGCGAAACAATTATTATCAGTGAGTTGCCTTATCAGGTGAATAAGGCGCGCTTAATCGAGAAAATTGCCGAGCTGGTTAAAGAAAAGAAAATTGAAGGTATTTCTGAGTTACGTGATGAGTCTGATAAAGACGGTATGCGTATTGCCATTGATTTAAAACGTGGCGAAAACAGCGATGTATTGTTGAATAACTTATATTCACAAACGCAGATGGAATCAGTGTTTGGCATCAACGTAGTGGCCATTGTTGATAATCAGCCGCGTACATTAAATCTTAAACAATTAATTGAAGCCTTTGTGCGTCATCGTCGCGAAGTTGTTACGCGCCGTACGGTTTATGAATTACGTAAAGCACGTGAACGTGGCCATGTATTAGAAGGCTTAGCCATTGCCTTAGCGAATATTGATCCGATCATTGCCATGATTAAAGCGTCGCCTACGGGCGCTGAAGCGAAAGCACGTTTGATTGAAACGAGCTGGGAAATGGGCGATGTCATGGGCATGTTGGAGCGTGCAGGTGAAAATGCTTGTCGTCCGGATGGTCTTGAGGAACAGTTTGGTATTAAAGATGGGCGCTATAATTTGTCGCCTGTTCAAGCGCAAGCCATTTTAGACTTACGTTTGCAAAAATTGACAGGATTAGAGCATGAAAAACTAATTTCTGAATACAAACTTATCATTGAAGACACTGCGGAATACTTACGTATTTTGAACAGTGTTGAGCGTTTGATGGAAGTTATTCACGATGAATTAGTTGAAATTAAAGAAGAATTTGGTGACGAACGTCGTACTGAAATCATCGCATCTCGTCAAGATTTTGCGGTTGAAGATTTAATCGACGAAGAAGATATGGTGGTGACGTTATCGCATGGTGGTTATGCTAAAACTCAACCGTTGAGTGATTATCAAGCACAACGCCGTGGTGGTCGTGGTAAAGCTGCAGCATCAGTGAAAGACGATGATTTTGTTGAACATTTATTAGTCACCAGTACGCACGATACCATATTATGTTTCACCAATAACGGTAAAGTCTATTGGTTGAAAGTATATGAAATTCCACAAGCAGGTCGTACAGCAAAAGGTCGTCCTATTGTTAATTTATTGCCGTTAGAAGACGGTGAGCGCATTACGGCTATTTTACCTGTGCGCGAATATGAAGAAGGT
>JABIQF010000120.1 GCA_018668095.1 Cellvibrionales bacterium | reverse complement strand
TTTTGTACTTTTGTACTTTTGTACTTTTGTACTTTTGTACTTTTGTACGTTTTTACTATTAGTACACCATGACTATAAATAAAATTATCAGTGTTATAGTTTTGAAATGGTATGTGATAATGCTGAAAGCAAATAATTCTCTTCAGGTAATTTGCCTTGAGTTTTTAAAGATTGCATTGCAGCAACCATCGTTTTCAATTCTTTCGCAACAGGTTTAGCTTTTATGCCTATGGCATCTAGCGCATTGGCCGCATGAATTCTCACCATGGCTGAGGGATGAGTGAGTTGTTTCATCAGAATGGCTAGGGCTTGCTGTTCATTACCCATATAGGCAAGCGCTTCTGCGGCAACAATTTGCACATCCGCGGAGTTATCGCGGAGTTTCTGCAAGAGCATTAGTTTTGCTGGCATAGCCTGTTCTTTTAAAATAGTGCATCCCATGGCTGCCCAGTATCTAACAATGGGCTCTTGGTGCGATAAGCGCTGGGTAAGTAAAGCGAGATTTTCTGGTTTCGCTAAACTGGCGATTTCAGCCGTTTCAATAATTAAATCGATAGGGAAATTATCTTCTCTGACGAGTTCATAGCCGGTTTGATTTTTAGTTCGTTTAGCGAGCTCTCCTTCAGGAATAAAGCCCACATCTTTGTACTGTCGATTTTTTGATTGCAATGCCTTGCGCATATCGGTTAACACAGTGCTGTAAGCAGCGTCACTCGCTAAATTATTAACTTCCCAAGGATCAACACTCGTGTCATATAGCTCTTCGCTAGGACGCGCTTGCCAAAAGCGTTGCTGGGTTTCATTACATTTATTTTGTTGGCAGGCTTGCTGCCATGAGCGTACGGATGCAGCTTTCCATAAATAGCCTAAATGCTGCCCATTAGGACGGTGGGGCATATAGTTGCGAATGTATTTGAATTTTTCATGACGTAAGGCGCGCACTAAATCTATGCGTACATCCATACGACCGCGATACAAATAGTTATATTGTTTACGGTTATTATCAGCGATGCTGAAAATGTTTTCGCCATGCATATGGGTAGGTTTATCGACACCAGCTAAATAAAGTAATGTCGGTGCCAAATCGACAATATCAATAAGCTGGTCCGTTCGGCTACTCATTTCATGATTCAATAAATGCTGATATTTTTTTGGCGCATGCACCATAAAGGGAATTTTAGTGCCTGTGTCATATAAAAATCGTTTACTTCTGGCGAGCGCGCCACCATGATCGGAATAATAAAATACAATGGTATTTTCGAGTTCGCCAGCCGCATCTAATTCAGCCAGTTTTTCCCCGACTAAGCTATCCATTCGTGTTATGCGATCATAATATAATGCCCAATCACTGCGTATTTCTGCAGTATCAGGGTGATAGGGCGGAAGGGTGACATCTTCAGGGCGGTGTTGACGATTTTTAAGTGGGTTATGCAAGCGGCTCTCATGAGACTCAAATATATTGTAGACATGAAAAAAAGGCTGGCCCGATTGGCGGTCGCTATAACTTCCTTTATCCCAGAGCTGGCTATCAATCGCTTGCCATTCTTTATAGCTAAGTAGTGTGCCATCGGGTATATCGACAGTCGCGTAGTTGTAATCGGTTTTATCATTATTAGTAACATGATAACCCGCCGCGCGTAAATAGTGGGTGTAGGCTTTTACGAATGCGGGAATTTTATTCCGGCTACGCATATTACTGGTGCCCATAGCATTCGCATGCATACCGGTAATAATTGAAAATCGAGTGGGTGCACAAACGGGAGAGTTAGCAAAGGCATTGTCGTAAACAATGGATTGCTGAGCGAGCTTGTCGATATTAGGCGTTGTTGCGAAGCTATCACCATAGGCTCCGAGTAAAGGACTGTTATCTTCACTTACAATCCATAAAATATTGGGCTGCTCAACCTTTGCATCGATGGCAAAGACTGTTGAGATAGACATGAATGATATTGTTGAGTAAACAATACATTGATTGACTATTGAAGCTATTATTCTTTGATAAGACATTATTTTATTCTGTTGGTGATAACCGTGAGACAAAAGGCTTTTTATTCATATTGCGATCAAAGAAAAGCGGGTAATCTGTTCGACCTTTAACGGGCCAATCATTTCTCCATGTATGAGCATCACTTATTCCCCAAAGAGAAACACGACTAATATGGTCCTTATACTTATTTAAAACAGAAAATATTTCTTGATAGCGTTCACCGAGCTTTGCTTCAATAACGGCAGGTAACTCTTTCGGGTAAGGGTTCATTTTATCTTCGCTTTGCTTATCAAGCGCTATATCAAGGGCAATATCAGCGCCTTGGTTTCTGCCTCCCGGTAAAGGAAGGACGGTAATATCTAATTCGCTAATAAAAATATCAATGCCAAGTTCAGTAAAGGCTTTGATTGAATCTTCAAACTGATTCAGATCAGGGTAATAAAGACCGTAATGTCCTTGAAGACCAATACCATCAATTTTAACGCCTTTGGCCTGAAGGTTTTTTATAAGCTTGATTGCGCCATCGCGTTTTTCGGGCTCAAACAAGTTGTAATCGTTATAGTAAAGCTTGGCATTCGGTGCGGCTTTTTCTGCCATTCTGAAGGCTTGTTCAATATAGTCTTCGCCAATAATCTTAAACCAAGCGCTTTCTCTTAAGCTACCGTCTTCTTCAAGGGCTTCATTAACCACATCCCAGGCATCAATACGATTCTTATAACGACCAGCAACCTTGTTGATATGTTCTTCCATACGGCCCAGTAATACTTCACGTGATACTGTTGAGCCATTATTGTTTTCAAAAATCCAATCAGGTCTTTGGTGATGCCAAACTAATGTGTGTCCAACTAAGAAAATATTATTTTTTTCTGCAAAATCCACAAGTCTATCAGGGGCTTTAAAATCATAGACGTTTGGCTTGGGGTGAACAAGCTCCCATTTCAAAACATTTTCAGCGGTAACTGCGTTGAATTCTTTGGCCACTAATTTACGTATGGAATCATCTCTGCTTAAAATGTCAGTGGCAGCTAAAGCGGTGCCAATCATAAAGCTATCTTTAAACTGCGTATGTAAGCCTACTTGATAATCAGCAGATAAGGGTAAATTGGCATCATTTTTTTCGGTGCTCATTTGCGAAGGGTTATTGCACCCAGCTATTGCTAATGAGAGGCTTATTATTGTCAGTGTTTTTTTCATATTGTTCTCGAAATGTGGTTACTTTCCATGTGATGACTTGATTCAGTCGATTAAGTCATTACGTTAATACTGTTTTTATGTTAATTTTTCAGTGTTGCTAATGGGTCGTTTACAAAGGTTTGTTATTAAGGACATCGTCTATGAGAAAAGCCTTTTCGTTCACAGACTAGCATTTCGGTTTCTAAACCTAGATCGCCTTGCTGAGCCATCCAATTCGATAAATGACTTTTTAAAGCAGTGATCTTATCTTTGTATTGAGGTTGATCAATGATATTCTCTTGCTCAAAGGGATCTTTAATAATGTCGTAAAGCTCAAATTCAGGACGGGTGACATAGCGAGCGTAATTGCTTTTATTGATTTTTTTCTCTGCTTTTAGCTCGTCTTTAAACCATGCATTTTCAGTGATAACGTTAGAGAATTTACCTTCAGCATAAATATTATGGATTAATTTATATTGCTTACCCCGAACAGATCTTATGGGGTAGGGGGCGCCTTCATGTACATTAAAGCTGGTTTGAATGCCATAAACATAGTCTTTATGTTCGGTAGCTTGACCTAACAGTACGGGTTTAAAACTGCTTCCATCAAGATTCTCAGGTACAGATCCTTTAACCAGATCAGTCAGTGTTGGAACAACATCGACATATTCGATCATGGCTGCTGAGGTTGTTCCCGCTTCGATATTGTTGGGCCAGCGAATAATAAAAGCCGTTTGAAGGCCGCTGTCATAGTTGGTCCATTTGCCGAAAGGTAAACTGCTGCCTTGTTCGCTAGTAAAGATAAAAATGGTATCGTTTTTAATACCCAGCTTTTCTACTTCAGCTTCAAGTAACCCTACTTCACGGTCTAAGTCAGAAACTTCAGCGAGGTATTGTGAAAGTCGATGACGAAGTCCTGGGGTATCATTTAAAAATACCGGCACTTCTAGTTTATTTTTAGGGTACTGTTTTGTGTCACCGCGGTTCCAAGGACCATGCGGATTAGCCGATGCAACAATTAAGAAAAAGGGTTGGGCTTTATCCCTGGCCATAAATCGACGAGTAACATCAATACCAAACGATGACTCACCTTTTGCAGTTTTGTTTTCTCCACCAGCTTTTTCAAAAGGGAAGGAGGCTTTAGGGTATATATGTCCTTTACCGGCTAGTCCCACTCGGTAGCCCATATCTCTAAAGTAATGCGCAGCACTTTTTACTCCATCATAAACACGAGTATGGTTGCCATATGCACCATTACGGACTGGGTAGATGCCGGTATATAGCTGTTGACGAGTCACTCCACACATTGCGGTTGCAGTAAAAGAGCGTGTGAACATCATGCCTTCTTCAGCAATTTTATCGATATTCGGTGTAATGGCATTTTTAGGCACATAGTCAATGGCTTGATGGTAGGCACCAATATCGAACCAGCTCATATCATCGGCGAGTACCAGCACAATATTAGGTGTTATTTTTGCAGTGTCTGATGTTTCTAATGACTCGGCTAAGCCTTGCTGATTAACACTGACAAAAGTGCAGAGCAAGACGGTATTTAATAATGTTTTAAACGCATTTTTCATAGGTTTCGTTTCTTCAAGAATTAAAAGTCAGCTTTCTATGCTCAACATAGAAAGCTGATTAAGGGTGTAGAGTCGTTGTTCGTTATACTTAAACTCTAGTTTTTTTCAAAACTTATATATTAAAGTCGAGCGCTAATATTGACGGTATATCGGCGGCCTACGGAACTTTTCTTGAAATCGCGCTCTTCAAGAAGTTGATGCTGATCATTAGCATCATTACCTAAATTAATAGCATTCAAGGATACTTTTACTTTGGGTGTTATTTTATAGCTCGCAGAGAAGTCGATTTGACTGCGATCACGTTCAGTTTGGGGTTGTTGATTAAAACCTTGAGTCTTGTCTAAAAACTCAGAGCGCCAGTTGTAAGCGAGTCGTGCAGAGAATTTTTGATACTCATAAAAACTGACGATGTTATAGCTTTCTTTTGAGAGGTCTTCTAGTGGTAGTGGTTCACCAGTAACTATATTTCTGTTGGATGTTTCGCTGTCGGCATAAGTGAAAGAACCGCTAATACCTAAACCGCTAAATTTCTCACCTAAAAATCCGAATGTTTTTGTAAAGCCAATCTCAAATCCTTTGACTTCTCCACCTTCGCCATTGTTAGGGAGCGAGATATCGTATATGACGTCCTGTCCAAGGTCGGGCCGAAAAATTACTCTGTCTTCACGGGTTCGAACAATAAAAGATTCGATATCTTTAAAGAAAATGGCACCACTGATGTAGTCAGTGTCCGTTGCATACCACTCAACGGAAATGTCATATTGTGTAGCGCGGAAAGGCTCTAACTCAACATTGCCAGATTGCCCTGTTGAATCTCCTGTGTTTATTTTAGTCGCAGCACTTAGGTCTGAAATTCTTGGGCGAGACATTACGTCGGCCACAGAAAAACGTAACAGTAAATCATCAAGTAAGGCGAAACCAATATTGGCGCTGGCTAATGTATCATTATAGGCATTGGTTACTGATAATTCTGTTGGCGTTATGCCGCCCGGCGGCTGTAAAAAACCTGAAGATTCAACATCGGTAAACACTCTGCGAACACCGATATTGCCTGAGTAGGGTGTGTATAACATCTCGCCTGCGAAATTAACTTGGAGGTAAGCGGCATCAGTATCTTCTTTAACATTATATTGATAGCCCAATTCAGGTGTTAAATCGGTTGTAACATCAATGCCATATAAATCGACTGCGATTTCTGGGTTAGACCAAAAGTCACCATTTTGTGGGGCTAGGTAATCATAGCTGCCACCCGAAAATCCATCTAAAAAATCGGCAGGAAATGCATTCATTCGATTCACAATGGTAGGGTAGTTAGATACTAGCTCGCCTCGTAGGCTATTGTTACTAACGATATCTCTTTCTCGAGAAGCTTCACGCTGAGCGATACGACCACCAAACTCTACCGAAGAGATATGATCACCTTCAATATTATAATTAAAATCGAGTTTGAATTCGGTGTTATCTGACTCCAAGAGCGCATCCTGAAGTGATAACCCGCTAATATAATAATTCCCTAAATCCGATGTATCGATATCAGCGCCGTTTAGGTTAAAGTCTAGCGTTGGTACCTCGGTATCAATTAATGCATAGCTTGCCGCTCGGCTTCTTAAAATAGTGGTGCTAAAAAATGAATTGTTTTGATCTGTTTCACCGTGCGATGAGCCCAAGCTGGATGTAATCGTCCAATCATCTAAAAAGTATTCTCCACCAATCGTGAGTCCATAGGTTTTTCTGTCGCTGTCTTGTGCCCAACCATTGGTGTTACCGAAGGTTGTGCTGGCATTCGCTTGTAAAAGCGTATTATCTTCAGTGAGAATGGCGTTGGTATAGTTGGTGTTGCCTGTGTTAAACGTGGCTTGGATTGAGTTACTTCTAGTTTTTATATCAAAGGCGTTATAGTTAAGATCGGCGTATAGCTGAAGGGTGTCTAACGCTTGCCATTGAAAACTACTCACAATGCCTACTCGCGTTTGATCTCTATTCCAGGCTTGAAACTTCACTTGCTGAGGCGCGAAAATGATATCACCTGGGTTGGCGAGTACATCGCCATTAGCTGCTGTTACCGTTCTTTGTGTGGCAGAGACGGTATAAGGCTTCCAGCGCATTTCAGAGGTGTCTTTTGTTCTGTCTTGCTCTTGGTAGGTAAAAGAGGTTGTTACGCCCATTTCTCCAAAATCGGTATCCCAGCGTGTGCTGCCGAACAGTGAGAGAGTGGGTGTTATATCATCGACATGATTCCATTGCCCGGGTAAATTCTCTACGTATTCGCCTTGTACACGGCCACTTAAAACGGTTCCTTTTGAGTTAAATGCACGACGAGTATTTAAGCGAATAGTGCCGCCAAGAGAGCCCTCCGTCATGCTCGCCATGGGCGTTTTAATAACTTCAATGCTGCTAAAGGCGTCTGGGGCTAAATCATTGAAGCTTATGCCACGGCCTTCTGAGTTAGAGCCCATAACAGACTGGCCATTAATTTCTACACGGTTTTGAGCCATGCCTCGAATAGACACTTCACTGCCATCGCCAAAATCTCGACTAATTTGTACGCCTGTGATTCTCTGTAACGCTTCGGCTAAATTTTGATCGGGTAACTTGCCGATATCTTCAGCGCTAATAACATCTTTAATTTGGTCGGCGTTTCTCTTCTCTCTTAATGATCTTAAAATACTGCCTAAAATGCCTATCTCTACGACCACTTCTTGTATTTGTTGGTCATCAGCTGAGGCGTTATTATCTTGGGCATTAGCCATGCTGACTGGAAGACTTGCTAATAAGCAAGAGGCCAATACAGATGTTTTTAGGGTAAAACAAAGGTCTTTATTTTTATTCTGTTTGATAGACATAGCGCATCCCAGTTTTTTAATTTTATTATCGAGTATCCTTACATTTAAAGGCTAAGTTACCATAGGCTCAATAATCTACCTTATATTAACCAGTAACCGCGGGTATCATATTAATGCATTGATACAATTTGATACAAAACTCGTTAGGTAATATAAAACAGTATGCTAGCAGGCATTAAATAGTTATATTCAAGCCGATTGTTATCGTTATGCCGCTTATATTTATCGTTAAATTTTAGTCAGAATAGGCTGGCTGTCCTTGACTATAGGCGGCATGATCAGGTTTGGTTTATACTCTTCTAAGCCTATGTGGGCTAACGCTGTTTTATCCCTTTTCTAGATAATTTCTTATAGATTGCAGATTAAAGGTTGCAGGGCTTTCTAGCAAAGTAGATGACTCAATAATCTATGGGCTACGGTTCTATAAATATTATTTTTTATATGAGAAAAGCGTGTAGAAACCTTAATACAGTTTCACTTAAAAATAAAAGATTAATACGTAATAACATACAAATGAAAAAATAGAGTTTAAAAATATGCCATCGACCTCACGGACAGTCAATATTGCATCAAAAATATTATTATCGATAGCGCTGTGTATATTCGTTCTGGCAATACTGACGTTAAGCTTAGTGATTTACAACGAGTCAGCCACTATCGATAACGAGAATATTATTAAAGCAAAATTGAATATTCAAAGTGTTATGACTATGATCGAAGATTATAAAAAAGATACGGGGAATTATCCTTCAGATTTATCGCAGTTGATTGGTATTTACGTGACTAAGATACCCGAAGATATTTGGAATAACCCTTATTTTTATGAGTATGTCGATGGAGAAGACAGTTATAGAGTTTATACCCTAGGTTATGGCAGAGAAGTCGGAGGCTCTGCAAACCAGAGGGATTATGATAACAATACCAATTGGGATTTAGTGTATTAGAGAGGGTGGAATCGGTAAAATAACGATTGCATCAAGTCCTTTATCTTCAATATTTTTCAGCTCAACTTCGCCACCATGTGAGCGAACCACTGAGCGGGCAATTGCCATGCCTAAACCTAAACCGCCAGAGTCTCTGTTTCTTGAGTGCTCTAAACGCTCAAAGGGTGAAAACAACTGTTCCATTTTATCGGTAGGAATACCTTTGCCTTGATCTAAAATATGTATTTTTATCACTGAGTCTAATTTAACAATAGAAACTTCAACGCTTTCTCCGTATTCAACGCCATTCTTAATGAGATTCGTGATAGCTCTTTTTAAGGCGACAGGCCTTCCGGAGAATTTCATTTTCTCTGTAAGTTCAAAATGGACCTCTAACCCCTGTTCGTAGAGGTCGGCGCACAGAGAATCGACAAGTGAAACGATATCAAATACGCGTGTTTTTTCAGACCATGAATCTTGTAATGCAAAAGTGATTGTCGCCTCACAAATTTGCTCCATTTCATCAATTTTTTTGAAAATATTATCTTGTATATCGGGCTCGGAAATAAATTCTGCTTGTAAGCGCATAGACGTTAATGGCGTTCGAATATCATGAGAGATGGCTGCTAGTGCTCGTGCTCTATGATCATTAACATTGGTGACGCGTTTAAGCATGGTGTTAAAGGCGATAATCACATTTTGTATATCGATTGGGCCTCTAAGTTTTACTGCTTTTATTTTTTCACCTACGCCTAATTTTTGCGCTTTTTTTTCTAATTCTGCTAGCGGGCTGGTAATGCCGAGTACGATAATGATCGAGAATAAGACGAATATGATAGTAAATATTGATAAAGGCTTAAGTGTCTCTGCCATCCATGTTGGGTAGGGATATACATCTAAAATCAACATGACTAACCAGTTGCCATTACTGAGTTGTACTTGAGATTGTAGAATAACAGCAGGCGAGTAACTCTTAATTTCATCGCTGCCTAAGCGATCTATATATTCAGAAAAATGCTTTAATGCACTAAATATTCTTGATTCGGGAATGTAAAGTTGTTGTATCGATGCGTTTGGGTATTGCTCTCCCATACGTTCCTTTAATTGTTGGCTGAGCTTATGATCTTGCGCGTTTAAATTCGCCGTTTCAAAAAGAGGGGTGTCAATGACATAGAATTTTTCACGGAAAGTGCTAAGTGTAAAGTTATCCCTTATCTTATTACTCTCTACGACATTAACGGCTGTCGCCATACGATTAATATACGTGCCATTATTAATACGGTCATTTAATATGTCATGGAAATCTGTTTTTATAAAAAAATTGAAAGAGGTTAAAATGTGTGTACACAGCAGCATAAATAAAATTAATGAAATTATTTGGCTGGCGAGTTTTTTAGGCATTTTTAAATATCTTTGAGACTGGCATTGCTAGAGTATAGCCACCACCTCTAACCGTTTTAATGATTTTTGGATTGGTGGTGTCGAGTTCCACTTTTCGCCGTAAGCGACTAATAAGATTATCAATACTGCGGTCAAAGGCTTTGGCTTCTCTGCCGTGTGTTAAGTCGAGTAATTGGTCGCGTGATAACGTGCGCTGTGGCCGTTGTAAAAACACTTGTAGTAATCGATATTCAGCGGCGCTTAAGGCAACGGCGACATTTTCTTGGTCGATGATTTCACGTTGATAAATATCCAAGGTCCAACCACCAAAGGCAATAGCCGTGACTTCTGATTCTGCTAATTGATCATTGGTTTCGTTCTCACAGCGTCGTAATACGGCCTTTAAACGAGCGAGTAGAACACGTGCATTAAAGGGTTTGCTAATGTAGTCATCAGCGCCCATTTCTAAGCCGACAACTTTATCGTCGTCATCAGACAAAGCAGTTAGTAGGATAACCGGTATTTTATATTTATCTTGAACGTAGCGGCATAGCATTAGGCCGTCTTCGCCAGGCATCATGACATCCAGTAAAATAATATCGATAGCGCTATTTTCAAGGATTTTACGCATGTTTCTACCGTTATCAGCACTGCTGACTCGCAGACCATGATCTGTCAGAAAGCGCTTTAGCGGTTGTATAATGTCGGCATCATCGTCGACTAATAGTACATGGATCATTCCTATACCTCTAGGTCATTGCATATCCACAATAAACACATCATTCATTATGCGCTATCTAGATATATTTTTTAACTTAAGTGTCCACCATCAGTCAACTTTTCTGCTGTTCTAAACCATAGATCATCAGTTAGTTTATGAATAAGGTGCTTTATATTTCTTTTTTTGCATAAGTAGACGTCTATTGTCGCCGATTTTGGGCTATCAAGTATCGGCTAGCCTAGGGCTAAGGCTTGATGATTTTGTATCAGTTTGTATCAGTACTTTAGCTTGATACAGACTCACACCAAGCTCTTTTTTTACAGGTTACTTTCAAAACCTAATATGATCTAATCTTAAAAGCTGGGTTTCTTGAAAGAAGTCCGAGATATTTAGCATTGTTTTAATTTTATACAATCCAATAGGACGTAGCCATGAAAAAAATAATGACGAAAATTGTTACTGTTATTGCGCTTTTAACCTTTAGTTTTGCTGCCGTAGCACAGCAAAATCCAGCAAGGTATTTCAAGAGACTCGATGTAAATCAGGATGGTGCTGTTACGCTAGATGAGTTTAAGGCGCATTCAAATCTTTGGA
>JABIQF010000161.1 GCA_018668095.1 Cellvibrionales bacterium | reverse complement strand
GGTTAAGCTTCGTCGTTAAGCTTACGGCATTTTTTGGTTACTTTTTTTTGCTGTAGAAAAAAAGTGACTGGCTGTCGGGCCACCCCCGACGGTCTTAATAGAAAACTTAAACAAACTAATTTAAAAAAAGAATATCGAAAAGCACTAAGGCTACCCCCGACGCCCTTGACCCTAAAACAAACGCCCTATGCAAAACATAAGGCGCCTCTCATAACAAACAAAAGTATTAGGCTTTCGGTCCAGCCGCAACAATTTCATCCGCAACATTATACTGCTTAAAATTAGCAACAAACTGCGCAGCCAATTTTTTAGCCTGAGCATCATAAGCCGCTGGATCCGACCAAGTATCACGAGGATTCAATAACTGCGAATCAACACCTGGCACCGAAAGCGGAATATCAATATTTAAATCATCTAAATGCTGTGACTCAACATTCAGTAAGTCACCATTCTGAATCGCAGTAATCACCGCGCGAGTCGTTGGAATGCTAAACCGTTTACCTTCACCATTAGGTCCACCTGAACCTCCGGTCCAGCCAGTATTCACCAGATAAACTCGGCTATCGAATTCTTCAACGCGCTTTATTAACAGCTCAGCATAATCGCCAGCAGGCCGAGGCATAAATGGTGCGCCAAAGCAGGTTGAGAACGCCGGCTGAATACCTGTGTCTCCACCAAGTTCGGTTGAGCCCACACGTGCCGTATAACCACTTAAAAAATGATAGGCCGCGGCTTCTTTGGATAAAATCGAAACAGGAGGAAGTACGCCGGATACATCGCACGTTAAAAAGATAACAACTTTAGGTTCGCCAGCTTTGTTTTCAACTACGCGCTTATTAACATGCTCTAGTGGATAACAGCAGCGGCCATTTTCAGTTAGGCTAGTGTCATCATAGTCGGGAGTATCTGTTTCATTTAATACTACGTTTTCAAGAATGGCACCTTTGCGAATGGCATCCCAAATAACCGGCTCATTTTTTTGACTTAGGTTAATGGTTTTTGCATAACAACCACCTTCGATATTGAAAACAGTTCCGCGACCCCAGCCATGTTCGTCATCACCAATTAAGTAACGAGCAGGATCTGCCGATAAAGTCGTTTTGCCAGTACCCGATAAGCCAAAAAATAATGCGGTATCACCATTGTCTCCAACGTTCGCTGAGCAATGCATGGGTAACACATCTTGTTCTGGCAATAAAAAATTCTGTACTGAGAACATGGCCTTTTTCATTTCGCCGGCATAACGCATACCTGCGAGTAAAACTTTTCGCTGCGCGAAATTAATAATAACAACGCCATCGCTATTGGTACCATCGCGCTCAGGGTCACAGCAGAAACTGGCGACATTGAGTATTGACCATTCTTCTTTATTTTTGGGATTAAAATTTTCTGCATCAACTCGCACAAACATATTGCGACCAAATAAATTCTGCCATGCGGTTTCAGTATTCACCTTAACAGGAAGATAGTGTTCATCATCAGCGCCAACATGCAGCTTGGCTTGAAACTGATCTCGCTCGGCAAGGTAGTCACTAACTCTATTCCAAAGAGCATCAAATTTATCGGCATCAAAGGGGCGGTTAACATTACCCCAGTCAATTGATGTTTGTGTTGATGGCTCTTGAACAATAAAGCGATCGGCAGGTGAGCGACCTGTGCGATGGCCTGTAGTAATTAATAACGCACCATTATCAGCGAGTATGCCTTCTTTACGAGAGAGGGATAATTCGATGAGTGTATTGGCATCAAGATTTTCGTGAATAACCGGTTTTTCGCTGACTGCATTCATGCGCGGATTTTTTCCTGTTTTATCTGCTAGAGGTACCAATAGGTGCCCATTTGACAATACTGAAGCGATTAATTCCGGTAATTTTATTTAACGTTATTCGGCCAATACACAGCACTGTATTATCGAAAGATTATGACAGAAGTGAGCGGTGAGTGGTATTTAGATTGAGTTAAGCAGGACGTAATTTTACACTTCTTAATACCCACAATTTTTTATATGAATAATGGGTGTTAGTTTTAATGGCGGGTTTGATTCGATTGCTGGTCTAAGAGGTCAATATCACTTTTAGTAAAGCGGTATCGGGCACTGCAAAACTCACAGTCCATGATAATTTCTTTATCTGCTTCCAGTATTGATGCTATTTCTAATGGATTAATCTGCATTAGCGCGGCCCCCGTTCGTTGGTACGAGCAGCTGCATTCAAAATTGATAGCATCTGGCGGCGAGAGCTTCACTTGATGTTCATGAAATAAATTAAAGAGAAGCTTTTCTACAGGGACTTCGAGCAGTTCTTTATGGGTTAATGTTGAGGTAAGCGCTATTAACTCATCCCAGATATCATTACTGTTAAGATTATTCTCACCCACTTGATGATCATCATGCGGCATACGCTGCAATAAAATACCTGCAGCGCCCGTTTCGGAGGTAGCTAACTGAAAAAGTGTTGGAAGTTGCTCAGATTGATTAAAATAAGATTCTAGACACAGTGAGAGGGTTGTCTGGTCAGCTCCAACAATACCTTGGTAGCGTTCACCTTCTTCTGGCTCTATGGTAATAGCCAATTGTCCACGGCCTAATAAATGCTGAAACCCTTGCTGGTGGTTTTCTATTGTTTGTGGTGCTTCTTCAGAAAGGCGAGCGACAGCGCGGACTTTGTGTTGAGCAGCAGTCTCTTCTGTATCCACAGCCTGTTGAATAACAGCCTCTGCCATAAGTAATTTAACCGGGCCGTCGCCTCTAGCTTGTAAAGATAAGCGGGCGTTATGTTTTAGATGAATACCCATTAACATGCTGGCAGTTAGACTTTCTCCCAATAAAGCATTAATAGCTGCTGGATAATTGTGGCCATTAAGGGCTTCAATAAAGCTATTTTGAAGTTTTACAATAGCACCTCTAAACGGCTGTCCGGCAAAATAGAAGCGTTGTATTAAATCAGTATTAGGCATATTTTAAGGCACAGTCAAAAAGTGATTATGGCTCCAATGGAATATTAATAGCGTATATTCATATTGGCGTCATGCATGGGTTATTACTTAAACTTGTGTATCTTACTTAAACTTATGTATCTTGCTTAAATTTATGGATTTGTCGCCGCTGTTTTTTATTCGGTTTTTCGGCATGATTAGGCATTGTTAAATTCGCCATCTTTCTTTCTGCCGTTCGCTGCTCTCGTAATGCTATGCTGGCCTCTGTTTCATCAAACAGTTTACCTGCCTCTGTTGCATTACGACGTTTGTCTGATAATGTCTTGACGATAACGACCTTCTCATCCCAACCGCAGCGAATACTTAATTCAGCACCTAGCTCAATATTTTTGCTGGTTTTAACGCGCTGACCATTGTAATGAACTTTGCCACCTTCTATGGCTTGCTTGGCAAGACTGCGTGTTTTAAAAAAACGCGCAGCCCATAGCCATTTATCGATTCGAACAACAATCGTTGTATTCGTATTATCCATTTTAATAGGTCACGCTTAACATGGCAGTAATTCAGCCAATGATTGGATACCGGTATAGCGTTCGGGTTGACGCATTTTCTGGGATGCGCGCTGGCTATCAGGATTCAGCGGCATAATTAAATGGCGAATACCAAACTGATCGGCAGAAGCCAGCACTTGTTCATTGTCATCAACAAAGACAGTGCGCGCTGGATCAAATGAGAATTTTTTTGAGAACAGCTCCCAGAATTGAGGGTCTTCTTTTGGTAGCCCAAAGTCGTGAGAGGCATGTACATCATCAACATAGCTAGAAATATTAATAGCAGCATCTTTGACGGCCAGCGTTTTACGATGAGCATTGGTGACAATTAAGGATTGAACCGGTAACGCATTAATAGCCGTTAATAGTACTTCGGCATGAGGTAAAAACTGAATGCGATTTTGTACTTCATATTTTAATGCAACAATATCGATTTCGAGTTCATCGATCCAATAATCGATGCAATAAAAATTCAGTGTGCCTAATTGGCTTCTAATTTTATCTTTTAAACGTTCACGCGCTTCATCGACAGAACAGCCTTTTAATAAAGCATACTGCTCAGGCAAATGCTGTAACCAAAAATAATTGTCATAGTGTAGATCCAGCAGCGTACCGTCCATATCAAATAATACGGTATCGATGTTATGCCAATCTATCGGTTGAGAGTGACTCATATTAAATGCATCTTATCTAATGGTAATGAGTTTCGAATTTATGAAACTATTATACGCATATTGTGTGCAGATAAGATCATTGAGTCACAGGATTTATACGCTGTGACTTTTTGACTTTGTAACTTCATTGAGGGGAGTTGACTTCATTGAGGGAAGTTGGTCGAAAGGAGGCTATGGGTGGCTGAGAGAAAACTTCGATAGCTTACGAAGAGGCCTGCTCGGGCTTATCGACCGAGACGAGTAAACTCTCTGAGCTGTTTAGCGCTAGGCCAGCAAGTACGGCCCACATAATAAAGCAGTGCCATTTGTGCTTCAGATTTGTCGTTAAAAGGTCCAGCTTGTTCGTTACGCTTATTAGTGACGAACCAGCGGCCATTTTTAATAGCAAAGCAGTTTTTTAAATGCTGGCGGTTCGACATTTTTGGCGCATTATCTTGATCTGTTTTGGGTAACGACTGAATACTCATAGCAGTAAATCTGACCTCTAATCTATAAATTGAAACTGAGCTAAAAAGAGAAGTGAAAACATATGTTGATCAATATGATTTTTTGTCTCTCTTTATTAGAGCCTAGTAGAGGTATAAATGTTTCGCAGATATGACAGCTAAAAAGTGTGAAGATATTACAGGATTTTAATTGTAGAGGCGCATCCTTGCGCATCTGAGGGGAAGTTGTACTTGAAGAGGTTTTTGATTAATCCATTTTATGCCGATTGAGCTAAATTAGCGGCTTATAAAATGAACTATGCCGTTAAGCGCATGCTGGTCCATACAGGTGTTTTTCGTTTACTCATGGCTCGAGTGGGTGTGTTTGATGGCGTCAGTAATTGTTTAACGCTTTTCAGTGACCCTTGTATGAGGCTGTGTATTTTGGCTTGCCAAAGTAATCGGGGTAATTCAATACGTCTTAATGATGAAAAAGCAGACAGTTGCACACCCTCGGCTAAAAAGTAACGCACTGGCTGGCATTGGCCGCGAGAATCAAAATAAGGGGGCTTAATGAGTGCGCATACTTTTTGTTGTTGGTTAAAAATAAAGGTAGTGCCTTTTTTACTACAGACCAACGGTGTAGCGATATCACTGAGGCAATGCCTAAAGGCCTCATAGCTAACGGATTGGCAGTTGCCACTAACAAAGCCGTGCGCGGCTAATGAATTCTGCTGTCGAATTTGTTGAAGACGATTGCTTATGTTTGAGCCGCTGTTTAAGGCGCGAGGATTAATTTTATTGATAAGCATTGAAAGCATTAGTGATCACCTACATTTATTAATGACTGAATTTATAACTTGTTAGTTACTGTTACTTGGTAGCCCGTTATTTGGATTACCTATTTGCCGTTTGGCTGTGATGTTGCGCTGAATTGGCTATGGCTTACTTATTTCTTGTTTATGACTTACTTATGACTTACTCATGACTTATCTATGACTTCGCCATTAACTGCGCAACATTCACTGTATACTTAAACAGTGTATACCCATACAGTGTTTTTGCAAGAAATTGGCTAAAGATTTTTAGCTCAAGTGCTTTGAAAACGTATTATTAGGCGCTAACTTATTGTTTTACCTATAAGACTTTTTTTTGATTTTGTGAGGAAGATAGATAATTTTGTGCAAAAAGTTACGGTACATTAACGGCGTAGTTCTGCATATTGTGTGTCGAAGGTTAGTTAGGGTCATTGATTAACAACGATATAAATTTGCTCAAGGAGATAACATGAAATTACTTACGCCAATCATACTCAGTACGGCTTTATTAGGATGTGCAGCTCAACCAGCGGGTCCAGGTGATACGACGACTGATAGAAATAACGCCAAAATCGGTGCCATTGTAGGTGCAGTAGCGGGCGCTATTGTCGGCGGCCAATTAGATGATGATGGTAACCGTGACAAAGGAATGATTTTGGGTGCGCTTGCAGGGGCGGCAGCGGGTGCCGGTATTGGCAATCATATGGATAAGCAAGAACAAGCATTTCGCGATGCATTAGCCGCTGAGCAGCGTCGCTCAGAAATAGAGATTGAGCGAGTACGTGAAGATTTACTGAAGCTGACCTTTGATAACGAAGTAACTTTTGATTTTAATCGCGCCGATATTAAGCCTTCATTTTCCACTAGCCTCAACAAGGTGGCCGATATCATGCAAAAGTATCAATCAAAAGGCGAGGTGGTGGGTCATACCGATTCAACCGGTTCAGAAAGTTATAACCAAGCTTTATCTGAGCGACGAGCAGCGTCGGTTAGCACTTACTTATCGAGCCATGGAGTATCGAGTGCTAATTTGAGGTCATCAGGCCGTGGTGAATATGAGCCGCGTGAGTCGAATGCGACAGAAGCAGGGCGGGCATTGAATCGTCGAGTTGAAGTGTTTGTAACGCCAACAACGAATCAGTAAAGCGGAAAGTTAGAGGCCGGTG
>JABIQF010000017.1 GCA_018668095.1 Cellvibrionales bacterium | reverse complement strand
CGCCTATGGATACATTGGTTCATGCTTTACTCAGCATTAAGACGCTGCCTGCAGAACAAAAACGAGCTTGGCAAACGCTGTTTAATCATTATGTGTTTGAGCAAGAGCCCAATGCGCTGTCTCATATTCCTGATGAAGTGTTAGGTGTCTTAGGCGATATTGATGATGCAACGGCCAAGCAATTATGGGCGATGTTACGACGTAAGCTAGAGAAGTGATTGTTAGAAAAGTGATAGTGAGAAAAGTGATAGTGAGAAAAAGTAGCATTTAGACAAAAAATATTCGAAAAATTAGTTGAGAGCTGACGATTGTCCGCTTCTCAAATAAGAAATTAGAAGGTAATGTTGTGGAAAATAAACCGATTAAAAAAATAGTCATTGCTGGCGGTGGCACAGCAGGGTGGATGGCTGCTGCTGCGGTTTCGAAGCTAATAGGGACTAATATTGATATAACTTTAGTTGAGTCCGACGCTATTAGCACTATTGGTGTGGGTGAGGCGACTATACCTACGATGATATTTTTTAATCGGCTGCTTGGCATAAAAGAAGCCGATTTTTTAGACGCGGTGCAAGGGACCTATAAGCTAGGAATTAAATTTGAAAACTGGCGTGATGTGAATGAAGATTATCTTCATGCCTTTGGTGTAACAGGAAAAGACTGCTGGGCTTGCGGGTTTCAGCATTTTTGGATGAAGGGCCGTAAGCTAGGTATCGCAGGCGAGTTTGGCGACTATTGTTTGGAGGGGCGTGCTGCTGAAGCGCATAAGTTTGCACACTTGCCTAATGGCGGTCTTAACTATGCGTTTCATATTGACAGTTCTCTATATGCAAAATATCTGCGTAAGTTTAGCGAAGGTTTTGGCGTTAAGCGTGTTGAAGGGAAAATTGCGAAGGTTAACAAGCATGCTGAAAACGGTAACATTAGCTCTTTGACACTCGACAGTAATAAAGTAATTGAAGGTGATTTCTTTATTGACTGCACGGGTATGCGCGCGCTGCTTATTGAAGATGCTTTGCATACAGGTTTTGAATCTTGGTCGCAATGGCTGCCGAATGATAGTGCGGTTGCGGTGCAGACAGCCTCAGTGGCTGACCCCATTCCTTATACACGTTCGATTGCGCATGAATCCGGTTGGCAGTGGCGTATACCGTTACAGCATAGAGTCGGTAACGGTATGGTGTATAGCAGCCGCTTTATGGATCATGATGATGCAGAGAAAAAACTGTTAGAGAATGTTGAAGGCGAGAAATTAACTAAGCCGTTAAGAATTCGATTTAATACTGGACGACGTTTAAAGCAATGGAATAAAAATTGTTTAGCGGTAGGTTTGTCGAGTGGTTTCTTAGAACCTTTAGAATCAACGAGTATTCATTTGATTCAACAAAACATCGTTCGCTTTTTGCGCATGTTTCCTTCGGCGGGTATTCGTCAAAGTGAAGTAGATGAATTTAATGAGCAGGCCAATTATGATCTTGAAAAGATTCGCGACTTTATTATTTTGCATTACAAAGTTACTAACCGTGATGATTCTGAGTATTGGCGTCATTGCAAAAATATGGAAGTGCCAGAGAGTTTGTCGCATCGCATTGAGGTGTTTAAAGAAACAGGCCATGTTTTTCGTAATCCCAATGAGCTGTTTGATGATTCATGGCAGCAGGTTATGTATGGGCAAGGTTTGATGCCAGAGCGGCACCACGCGCTTGTCGATACGATGAGCACACAAGAGCTCACGGATTTCTTGAAAAATATTAAAGACAGTATTGATAAAACGATTGATTCGCTGCCAGACAGTAATGCCTATTTAGCCTCATTTATAGCTAAATCTAAATCGGCTTAATCGTTTAGTTTTAAGTGTGAAATGGTTCGAGATATGGCTTAATTGTCGGCTATGCCAAATTCACTTGAAATATCATTCAATCAGGTCCTCAATCTCGCCCATGAGCAGCACTTTCGTGGCTGCTTAGTTTTGTCGGGTAGTCGTGCTTGGTGTTATCAGCAAGCCCTTAATACCATTGCACTCATTAATGATTCCTCAGCGTCTAAGCCTTTAACTCACAGCCCACAGATTTGCTGGGTAGGTGATTCGGTTCCTGATTCCGATACGATTCAAGCCATTCCACCTTCTGCTACTGCCCAGTTGCTTGGTAGTGATAGCGACTGCCTCATTATTGATGCTTGGAGTGGGCTAGCGCCAGATATGTTGGGTATAGCTTCTGGCACGCTTCGAGGTGGCGCTTTATTTTTATTACTGACGCCGCCGTTTGAAGAATGGCCGGCTTATGATGATCCTGATTATCAACGCTATACGGCATTACGACCGAATGCTTATAAGATGAGCGGCTATTTTTTGCAACGGGCTGTCTCCATGTTCGCGATGTCCGAGCAGGCCAGTTTAGCGGATGGTAAGCCTTGGCTATCGATCGTGAAACAGGATGATACTGTTTATTCGCCTGTCGCAGATGCTCTTAATAAACAAGAAACTAATGACGTTATTCCTGTTGCATCGGCGAGTCAAACATCAGAGCGTTTTATTCCGTCCAATGAACAATTGACAGTGATTCACGCAGTAAAACAATTAAGTGATCAATCGACGGGTATTGTGTTACTTAACGCCGATCGTGGTCGTGGAAAAAGTGTAGCGCTAGGCTTGGCAGTAAAAGCGTTATTGGCACAAAGTCATATTCGTATATGTATTGTCGCGTCACTGCGCAGTCAGGTTAATAATCTTTTTTCTGCTGTCGGTATTGAGTCGGATAGTGCTGAAGTGATGTTTATGGCGGTTGATCAGTTCATCGCTGATGCTGCAGCTTTTCAGCAGGAACCCAAGGCAGCGATTGAGAGCGCGAATAAACAAAAAGCTAGCAATAGCGGGCAATTTATTTGTGACTTACTGATTGTTGATGAGGCCGCAGCCATTCCTCTCCCTTTACTTTATCAGTTGGTCGATCTCGCTCCGCGTAGCGTTTTTTCATCAACCTTGCACGGCTATGAAGGCAGTGGCAGGGGCTTTGGCCTGCGCTTTAATGATTATTTATTAAAACAAGATAAACCTTTGCAGAGCTTATCATTGATTGAGCCTATTCGTTGGGCCGGTGATGATCCGTTAGAGCGCTTTTTTAATCAGTTGCTAATACTCAATGCCGATAGTCGTAGTGAGGATCAAACTAATATAAAGCCATCATCAATGACTGCTCGGAAATGCACTGTTCGTAAAGTCAATCATGCTGAGCTTTTGGCCAGTGAATCTCTTTTGCGATCAGTATTTGCATTGTTAGTAGATGCACATTATGAAACGCGTCCTTCTGATTTAAGGCAGTTACTCGACGTGCCGTATTTACACTTATGGATAGCTGAATGTTCAGTGAGTAAAAGTATTGTTGGCGTTTTACTCGCTTATGAAGAAGGCGGCTTTGCCGGTAGTCATGATGATTTACTTGAGCAGATAGTCACGGGCAAGCGGCGACCGCAAGGCAATTTACTGTCGCAGTCTTTAGCTAGCCACTCGGCTGATATCCAATGGTGTCGCGTTAAATCGCTGCGTGTAACACGTATAGCTGTCGCCGAGTCCTATAGAAGGCAGGGCGTAGCATCAAACTTATTGTCTTCGTTAGAGTCGTTTGCATTGACCGAGGCTTGTGATTATTGGGGAAGTAGCTTTGGTTTTGAATCTCGTTTATTGACGTTTTGGCAGGCTCACAAAGCACTGCCGGTTCATTTAGGCTTGCATCGCGATAAAGCCAGTGGCTTACGTAACTTGATGATCGTTAAACCATTAACAGAAACCCTGGCTGCATCGACTTATGCCATGCACAAGCAGCTACTTATTGACTTACCCTTTTGGCATGCTCAGTTTTTGACGGATATTTCTAGTGATACGCTGATGCTGTTATCTAACGGCAAGCCTCCAGTGGGACTGGGCGGGGAAGATAAAAGCTGTGTTGAAGGCAGCGTTAAAGACTGTGTTAAAGGCAGCGTCAAAGACTATGATAAAAGCTATGATCAAGTCAGGATTCGGCGGTTTATAGCGGGCGAGCTGACTTATGAAAAAGTCTATCCTTCGTTATATCGCTTGCTAATGTCGCCAAAATCGGTTTTTTCGCTCGCCGGAGTCGCTGCGGTTGAGGGTGTTGTTGGTTGTCCTGTTGCAGAGGCCAGCTTTCAATTAGCGCCAAACTGGGCTGCTCTAGCTAAGCAGTTTCAGCTAAAAGGTCGTCGGGACGTGATTGCATCGATAAAAACAGAACTAATTCAGTTAAGCATGGATTAATTTTTGCCAAAGTTTAGGTATAATGCGCGGCTTGTGATTAGCTGCAGTTATTAAATGCTCTGGCTTTATTGTTTATCATTTGTCGATTATTCAAGCGTCATTGTTTTGATATCATTTTAATTGATAACCCTTATCTATTATTGCAAATAGTTGATTGTAATAACGTCACCGGCTGTTATCTAACGGTGTTTGTCGTGTTGAAATAAAATGCGTTTCAACAATCATCTATTGTCTTTACCCATATTATTAAATAACTATTCTAGGAGTTGATTGTGTTAGAAGCTTATCGTCAGCATGAAGCCGAACGTGCCACTCAAGGTATTCCCGCAAAGCCATTAAGTGCTGAGCAAGTAGCCGGTTTAATTGAATTGCTTAAAAATCCACCTGCAGGCGAAGAGGCTGTTTTATTAGACTTGCTCTCAACTCGTGTACCACCAGGGGTTGATGAAGCCGCTTATGTAAAGGCAGGTTTTTTATCGGCAATTGCGAAAGGCGAAGAAACTAACAGCTTAATTAGCGCAGAAGACGCCGTTAAATTATTAGGCAACATGTTAGGTGGCTATAATATAGAAACCTTGGTTAGTTTGTTAGATGACAATCAACTAGCGCCATTAGCATCTGAGCAGTTAAAACATACTTTATTAATGTTTGATGCTTTTCATGATGTTGCAGAAAAAGCGAATAAAGGAAATGCCTTTGCGCAAACCGTTTTAGAATCTTGGGCCGATGGAGAGTGGTTTACTTCGCGAGATAAAGTACCAGAGTCAACTAAGTTAGTCGTATTTAAAGTAACAGGCGAAACCAATACTGACGATTTATCACCAGCTCCTGATGCTTGGAGTCGTCCGGATATTCCGCTACATGCTTTAGCCATGTTTAAAATGGAGCGTGATGGTATAACGCCAGACAAGCAGGGCGAACTTGGCCCAATGACAAAAATTGAAGCATTGAAAACCAAAGGCTTACCGATTGCATTTGTTGGTGATGTAGTGGGTACCGGTTCTTCAAGAAAATCTGCAACTAACTCTGTGCTTTGGTATTTCGGCGAAGACATGCCGGGCGTTCCTAATAAGCGCAGTGGTGGTGTTTGTATTGGCGGTAAAGTAGCGCCTATATTCTTTAACACTATGGAAGATTCAGGTGCTTTAGTATTTGAAGCGCCGGTTGAGAAATTAGCCATGGGTGATGTGATTGAAGTGCGTCCCTATGATGGAAAAATTCTTAGCGAATCTGGCGAAGTGCTTAGCGAATACGCATTTAAATCCGATGTATTGCTAGATGAAGTGCAAGCGGGTGGTCGAATTAATTTAATTATTGGTCGTGGTTTAACAGCACGAGCCAGAGAAGCTTTAGGTTTGCCTACTAGCACTTTATTCCGTGTGCCAGAGCAGCCAGAATCATCAGATAAAGGCTTTACATTGGCGCAAAAAATGGTGGGTCGCGCATGTGGCTTACCCGAAGGTGAGGGCGTACGTCCTGGTGCCTATTGCGAACCTAAAATGACGACGGTTGGTTCACAGGATACAACGGGACCGATGACGCGTGATGAATTACAAGATTTGGCGTGTTTAGGCTTCTCATCTGATTTAGTGATGCAGTCTTTTTGTCATACCGCGGCTTATCCTAAGCCTGTAGATATTGAAACACAGCATACTTTGCCCGATTTTATTATGACGCGTGGCGGTGTTTCACTAAAACCAAAAGACGGCATTATCCATAGTTGGTTAAACCGCATGTTGTTGCCCGATACTGTAGGTACGGGTGGTGATTCACATACGCGTTTCCCAATGGGTATTTCTTTTCCTGCTGGTTCTGGCTTAGTGGCCTTTGCTGCTGCTACCGGTGTTATGCCGTTAGATATGCCTGAGTCAATTTTGGTTCGCTTTACCGGCAAGATGCAGCCTGGTGTTACCTTACGTGATTTAGTGCATGCGATTCCTTTATACGGCATTAAACAAGGTCTATTAACGGTTGAGAAAAAGGGTAAGAAAAACGCTTTCTCTGGTCGTATCTTAGAAATTGAAGGTTTAAATGATTTAACCGTTGAGCAAGCATTTGAATTGTCGGATGCTTCAGCTGAGCGATCGGCAGCCGGTTGTACGATTAAGTTATCGGAAGATACGATTGCTGAATACTTGCGTTCAAACATTACCTTATTGCGTTGGATGATTAGCGATAACTATGGTGATAAGCGCACTTTAGAGCGTCGTGCTCAGAAGATGGAAGAGTGGTTAGCGAATCCAAGTTTATTACAAGCCGATGCTGATGCTGAGTATGCAGAAGTGGTTGAGATCAACATGGATGAGATTATAGAGCCGATTATCTGTGCGCCTAACGATCCTGATGATGCGCGTACGTTATCAGATGTTGCTGGTGACAGTGTTGATGAAGTCTTTATTGGTTCATGCATGACGAACATTGGTCACTTTAGAGCGGCGGGAGAAATGCTTAAGCAGTTTGAGGGTAATCTTTCTACGCGCATGTGGGTTGTACCACCAACGCGTATGGATGAGACGCAGCTTATTGAAGAAGGCTATTACAGTATCTTTGGTAAAGTAGGTGCGCGTACAGAAATTCCGGGTTGTTCATTGTGTATGGGTAATCAGGCGCGCGTTGAAGACGGTGCTACGGTATTGTCTACGTCTACGCGTAACTTCCCTAACCGTTTAGGTAATGGGGCGAATGTTTATTTGACTTCGGCTGAGTTGGCTTCGGTGGGTGCAATTTTAGGTAAGTTGCCAACGCGTGATGAGTATATGGCTTATGCTGAGAAGATTGATTCGATGTCGGATGAGATTTTCCGTTATTTGAGTTTTGATCAGATGAAGCGTTTTCAAGATGGCGCGGAAGAGGGTAAGCGTATTGCGGCTATTGAGATTCAGGAAGTTGGATCGCTTTGATTTTTTAGGCTGTTTTTTGGCTTTACAATATAGGTAATATTAGGAAGGGTCGCATATGCGGCCCTTTTTTTGATTTTTTTTAAGTTTAAGGTCAAGGTCGTCGGGGTTAACCCTTTTGGTAATCTTGTATTCATTTTTCTGCTTGGTTTTTTTTAGGTTTTCTATTAAGACCGTCGGGAGTGGCCCGACATGCCAGTCACTTTTTGATTCGCTTCGCTCACCCTACGGGTCGCCCTTCAGGCGCTGCGCAAACTACGCTGTACAACAGCAAAAAAAGTAACCAAAAATG
>JABIQF010000018.1 GCA_018668095.1 Cellvibrionales bacterium | reverse complement strand
ATTGCCGATTATGTCGGCGGTTTTGTGGTTACCGCTGGTATTAATGCAGAGCAACTCGCTAAAGAGTTTGAAGATAATGGCGATGATTACAACAGCATTATGATTAAGGCCTTGGCCGACCGTTTAGCTGAAGCATTTGCCGAACACTTACATCAACGCGTAAGAACGGAATACTGGGGCTATATTAATAATGAATCTTTTAGCAATGAAGAGATTATTAAAGAGCGCTATCAAGGTATTCGCCCAGCACCTGGCTACCCTGCCTGCCCTGATCACACAGAAAAAGCCACCTTGTTTGCCCTGCTAAATGCAGAAGAAGCAATTGGTGTTGAGCTAACCGAGCACTATGCGATGACACCCGCTTCATCCGTAAGTGGCTTTTACTTCTCACATCCTGAGTCACAGTATTTTGCCACAGGAAAAATAGGGAACGATCAACTCGAAAGTATTTCTAAGCGTAAAGAGAAAAGCGTCGAAGAAATGACTCGTTGGTTACAACCCATTCTCGATTAGTCTTTTTGCTAGCCTTTTTACTAACCTTTAAGCTAGCAAAAAGATAAGCAACCGGACACTTAGCCATGAGCGATACAAGCGATAAAACCGAAAGCTCATCCACCAGTGATGACAAGCAAACGCTATCCATACTGCATATATTAACGAGTGTGTTAGCTGCCGCGGTTGGCGTGCAAAGTAAAAAAAATCAAGAAAAAGATTTTAACGGCAAAGGCAGCATCTATATTTATATTGCTGCCGGTATTATTTTTACTGTGTTATTTGTTATTACCATCGTCACGGTGGTTAAAAGTATTTTAGCCGGTGCGGGAATGTAATTTAAGAACGACGGTTAATGACCATTAACGGCTGCCAAAGCTCCCTGCTGATGCGCAGCACAATAATCTGATATACCAACAACAAACTCCTGCGGCGTAGTAATAGGCTCAAGATGCTCGCCACAGCTCTCACCACTGCGATCACCACCACACAGTGGTAACTTAATATGCGCCAGCCAAGCTTCATAAGTATCAAGATCAACCCCTAAACGCTCTGCAATATAAGTACTCGGCTCGCTATTAAAGCGAATTAAATCTTCTGCTTCTATGCTCAGTGGCCCAAGACCCGGCTGAGATATAACAAAGTAAACACCGTTTTCGACTAAGCTACTTATCTCTGATGCAACTGACTGCGACTCTAATTGCTTAGCATAGGCTTTTAACTCTAACACCTCACTTTTTAGGCGGTTAATCTGCTCTTCACGATAATAGACTTCAACTTCACGCATCTCTAACTTTGATTCTATCTCTGCTGTCTGCTCAATTAACTTGGCCTGAAAGTCTTTATTAAACTGAACACGCAAACTGCGATGGTCAATACCACGCTGATCCATCATACGTTCTAAACGCTGCTCATACTCACGGCACTGCTGATCAAATGCCGATTGTTTATTCTCTATATTAATTAAAGCGTCACAGTATTTTAACTCTATCGCTTCTATCTGCTCTTGAAGTTTTTTATTGGCTAATAAAAACATTTCTCGATCTTTAGAATAGAGCTTTCGCTGCGCAGCCATTTCTTGCTCATGTAACGATTTTAAACTAGCAATATAAGTACGCTGCTTTTTGATATTCTGCGCCATGTTATAGCGCTCTTTTTCACGATCTTCTTTATCAGCTAAGGCATCAAGATTATCGATAGCTTTAACACTGACTCCGGGGGCCTTGCTCGCCACCGACGTCATCACTTCTGCTAGCACTGGAGGTTGATCGACTACATCATCTACTAATAAGCCCAAACGATTATTCTGAATACTGGTGGCTAATATTTTTAAGGTATTGGAACCCACAGACAAATCAGGCTCCCATAAATCTTGTTGATGCCAAGGAATTTGGCATTGACTGTGAGAAGCAATACGTACTTTCACACCGTTTAACTCAGCACCAAAAGCGGCTGTTTCTACCATTTGTGATAAGGGGATATTCCAACGACGGTCGGCATTACCTTTAACATCAAAATTAATCAGAAAAAAAACCGCACCTATAATATCTAGACGTCGATTAACTTTAAGATAAACAGCATGCGCAGTGCTATTGGCAAAATCAGGCTCGCCAACCACACCATCTAATACTGCTTCAAACTCGGTGAGTAGCATTTCTTTGACAACCTTATTGTGGTCGACAAACAACACTGCATCGTAGCTCGTTGGATCAAAGCCAAAAACCATAAATAACTATTCCATTGTTATAATATTTAATAAAGCTGTTTTAAGATCAAATAGACCTAATAAAGCTAAACCCAGAAGCCACACAGTGACATCAATCAATAAGCCATCAAAAGAATGGCACTTGTTGAGTATAACTAAGGGACAAAAATTAGACTGACGAGTGAGAGGAAGTTACGCTGCTTTATAGAGGAAACGAGAACTGGTTAACGTTAAAAAAAATGCTGCCGTTCTAACGATAAAGAATATTTTATCGTTAGAACATAACAGCACATTAAGGGATGGAGCTATGAAACCATTAAACATGAAATTATAAAAACATGAAACTATTAAAATGAAAGACGGATACCCATTGCAGCAGTACGTGCTTTATTAGGTCTTGCACCATAAGGCTGGCGACCTACAATATCTTCTTCAGCCGTTGCGTTTTCAAGTCGAGCAAATACCGATAAGTCACTATTTACTTGATAGTTAGCTGATAAATCTAAAGTCGTTGAATCTTCAGTTTTCTCGAAAGCACCACAAGAAGCATTAACACAAACAGCATCGACATAATTTACGCTAGCATTCAAACGCACATCACCTTGTTCAAAGCCTACGTTCAAGGTCATCTGCTGCTCTGGGATATAAGGAATATCATCACCCGCGCTTACATTACCAAAAAACTCACTATCAAATGTTGAGTCAAATTGTGCATCACTATAGGTATAAACGAATGCAATAGGCATTGAAGCTGATGAACCTAAATCGAAGCGATTATTCAATGAAAACTCAATACCTTTAATCATTGCTGCGCCACCATTAAAGGTATCGCCAATAGTACAGTCGCTGCCGCCCGATGAAGCCGTACATTCACCCACTAAGTTGTCGTAATCGTTCATAAAGGCAATTAACTCTACCGAAAGCTCATTACTTTGATAACGACCACCAAGCTCATAGTTAATAGACTCTTCTTCTTGAGTACCTTCTTTACTGGTTGGCGAACCAAAACCACTGTGCGCACCGGCAAGTAATGAAAGCGAATCATTAACTTGATAAAGCGCACCTAAGCTTGGCAATACAGCATTAACTGAATTATCACGATTTTTAGTAGGATCTAATACTCGATCACTGCCACCTGTAAACTCACGGCGTGTCAACTCGATATCTTCAAAGCGAATGCCCGGCGTCACAACCCAATCACCCATAGTGATTGTGTCATGTACATAGAAGGCTAAAGCTTCAGCTTGTGCAACACGGTTACCCGCAGCACCTAATACACCTTCAGAACTTAATGCTAAAGAACCGCCCACTTGAGTATAATTGTCGTCTTGCTGCAAACGGTCTTCTTCATCTTTATGAAGACGTAAGCCCACTTCTAAATCATGCATGCCCGCTTGGACATCTAACTTTAAAGCCACACCACGAGAATAGTACTGGCGATTATTGTCACGAAGACGAACCGCACCCTCAGCACTATCACCGCCATCTAAAATAGCTTGATAAGCAACAGCATCGGCTCCGCCAACATTAATATCTTCAATGACATCACCCCAGCTTTCGCCATTGAGCTTCTGTAGCTTATACCAGCTACGCTTATGCTCATTGTTATAAGCTGTTGTCGTTAGCGTTGCAGCATCATTAATAGTGAATTCATGACGTAAAATAAGCTGATTATGCTCAGTCGCAATATTATCTAACGCTGACACACCATAACGACGATAAGGATTCGCCTTAAAGTCCGCATCAGTTAAACCTAAATAGGTTTGGTTAGAATCTTGCTGTGCATATTGATACTTTAATTCAAGTGCATGACGAGAATCGGCTGGCGCATATGAAAATTTAACCGTGTAATCTTCTACATCTAAGCCAGTATCCGTATTACTGTTATCAATGGTTTGGAAGCCATCTGATTTCCATTGATGCGTCTCTAACATATAACCAAAGCCGCTATCTGTTACGCTACCGTAATTAGCATGAATACGTGTCGTAGAATCTTCGCCAACATCCAATAATAAATTACCTTCTGATGATGTCGGAATCGGTGTCGAAACAAAGTTAATTGCACCACCAATAGTGTTAGGCCCTTGTGTAATAGCAGAAGGTCCTTTTAAGACTTCAACGCTGTACATTCTGCCCATAGTCGGGAAGTAATAAGCCGATGATGCTGCATAAGGCGCTGGAGCAACAGGTACATTGTCTTCTAATAAAACAACGCGAGCACTTCGCTCGGTAGGTACACCACGAATACCAATATTAGGACGAAGACCGTAGCCATCTTCTACTTGTAAATTAACACCGGGCACAGAACGTAAAATACGCTGGATATCGGTGTAAGAAAATATTTCCAAATCATCATCACTAATAACATGTGCAGAACCGGTTACCTGCTGCGCACTCTGCTTAGTACCAACAATCGTAATCTCTTCAAAAAATTCTGCTTTTTCAGCGTGATCGGCAAAAGCCAAGCAAGATGTTAATGACGCAGTAATCACGCTTAATAAGCGCCCTTTTCTCAATATTGTTTTCATAATACTCTCTTGATTAACGCAATTTTCCATTCAATTT
>JABIQF010000022.1 GCA_018668095.1 Cellvibrionales bacterium | reverse complement strand
GCACCTTTTTAGTCATTTACAACAGCTTGTGCAGGGCGCTGTTACGGGGAAGCTTCGTCTAAAAGCCATGTATGACTTTGAAGTCCGAGCAGGGGCTGGGGTCTCCGATGAATTGATTCTTTTAAGCGATTGGATTGATGATAAGCTTTTAAGTAAAGATATGTCTAAATATCAGGCATTCTTTCAGTCAAATAACCCAGCATTTCAATTATTTAGCCGTAAAAGGGGCCGGCCAGAAAACATTAACTACTTTATTCGAAATATCCTCCTCCGTTTTTCAAGACGGGTGCTGACAGTGATTTTTTGTTCTTTCCTGATTTATCTAGCGCTGTATAATCTCATTGATTAGTAATAAGAACATTTATATCAATCACTATCCAAGAAGGCCCACAGTTGCCAGAGACAATGACCAAAATAAATGAACAGACGGCCGATGCTAAATTATCTAAAGATATTTATCAGCGTGTATTGAAATACTTATTACCATTCGCGAACTTTTTTTTGATCGCGTTCTTTGGTTTTACCTTATTTGCAATCTCCCAACCGGGTTTTGCCGTTCTCATGGAGGCGTTTGTACGCGCTCTAGACGGTGAATATGTTGATGGTTTATATCTTATTCCGCTTGGCTGTATCGGTATTGCATTGATGCGCGGGATAGGGAGTTATCTCGGCAATTATTATATGAGTAAGGCGAGTGCCAATGTAGTGCATAGAATTCGCTGTGAGTTATTTTCTAATATTGTTTCTCTACCTATTCCTTTCTTTGATGAGAACAAGAGTGGCCGTTTAGTGGCGTTATTTACTTATAACACCGGTGTTATGGTCAACTTTGCAACGCAAGCGTTAACGACCATTGTTCGAGAAGGTCTAACGGTTGTTGCTTTATTTGCTTATTTGTTTTATCAAAACTTTCAACTGACGTTGATATTCTTTGTTCTTGGTCCGCCATTAGCATTGGTCATCAGTTGGATTGGAAAAAAGATCAAAGTATTAGGGCGTGGCATTCAAGAGTCGATTGGTGAATTTAATCATGTTTCGACAGAGGTGTTTGGTGGTATTCGATTAGTTAAGTCATCTTCTGGTGAGACAAAGGCTAATGAAAAGTTTCATAAGGCCAGTGATACAGCCAAAAGCATTGGTTTACGTTTAGCAAAAGTGAGTTCAATTTATACGCCTTTAATGCAAATGTTAATTGTCATGGCGATGGCATTGGTTATGTATATTGTCTTGTTATCACGAAGCACTATGGAGTCTGCTGAGCTTATTGCTTATGTTACCGCAGCTGGATTGTTACCAAAGCCAATTAGAAGTCTTAGTGCTGTTCATCCGCAATTATTACAAGCCGTTGTTGCCGCAGAAGAAGTGTTTAAGCATATTGATTACGATAAAGAAATTGATACGGGTGAAATTGATAATGTCGAATTAAAAGGAAACCTAGCTTTTAATCAAGTTGCATTTTCTTATAAAGGCAGTGAAAAGCCAGTGTTAAACAATATCAGTTTTGAAGTGGCTGCGGGTCAAACATTAGCGGTGGTCGGTCGTTCAGGTGGCGGTAAATCGACTTTGGTAAATTTGATTCCACGATTTTATGAGCTAGATGATGGCGATATTACTTTAGATGGCGTTGCTGTTAATCAATATCGTTTGGCTTTTTTAAGAAATAATATTGCCACTGTTTCTCAGCAGGTAACTTTGTTTAACGAATCGATACTGGCTAATATTGCTTATGGTGTTGATGATGCTTCGCAAGCTGATATTGAAGCAGCAGCGATAGCTGCGAATGCCGATGAATTTATCCGAGCACTCAGTGAAGGTTATCAAACAGTAGTGGGTGAGAATGGTGTGATGCTTTCGGGCGGTCAGCGCCAGCGTTTAGCTATTGCTAGAGCCATTCTCCGTGATGCGAAGGTATTGATTCTTGATGAGGCTACTTCAGCCCTTGATAATGAATCGGAAGTGAAGGTGCAAGATGCCTTAGAAAAAGTGATGCACGGCAGGACAACTATTGTCATCGCCCATCGTCTTTCAACGGTTGAGCATGCTGACAATATTATTGTTGTAGATGAGGGTCGCATAACTGAACAGGGCAACCATGCAGAGCTTATGTCTTCTAGTGGTTTATATGCAAAAATGGTTCAGCGTGATTTTTCTGAGTAAATTTTATTAAGTGATAATTTATAATGACGATCATTCTTGTCGCTTGAGCTGATTTGCATTGAACATCTTATATAACTTCATTAATTAAGAGTTTGCATTGAAAAAATTAACTATCCTTATTGCTGGTGATAAAGGTCAGCTTGGTGGCGAGCTTTTTGCGCAGCTGTCTTTGCAGAATTTTGAATTACTTAGGGGCTCTGACTACGGCTTGGATATTACATGTCGAGATGCCTGCTTGTGTCTTTTAGACAAGTTGTCGCCCGATATTATTATTAATGCAGCAGCTTATACGGCCGTTGATCATGCAGAAGCTAATCAAGAGCAGGCCTTTTTAGTTAACGGTGAATCACCGAAAACGCTCGCCCAATGGTGTCAGCAGCACAGTTGTTACCTTATTCATATATCAACAGATTACGTCTTTTCTGGAACTAAGCCACTTTACCGTACTTATTGTGAAGCAGATCCTGTTGATCCTGTTTCCGTTTATGGTCAGTCGAAATTACAAGGTGAAAACCATATCGCCGCAATAATGACTGATGGCTATGCTGTTCTTCGCACCGCCTGGCTCTATGGGTTTTATGGAAATAATTTTCTTAAGACCATGCTTAAGCTCACCTTAGCTAATCCTGAAAAGGAGTTTAAGGTGGTGAATGATCAATATGGTTCGCCGACATCGACAATCGCATTAAGTCATCAAATACTTTTACTTGTTAATAAGCGGGCAGCGGGCGAGAAAGTATCGGGTGTATTTCATGCAACATCCGATGATTATTGTTCGTGGTATGAATTTGCTTGTGAGTTTTTTCAATTGATGAATGTTAAACATCATTTTCTTCCTTGTAGTACGCAGGAGTATCCCACTGCTGCCACAAGACCGACAAATTCCATTTTGGAAAACAAACATTTAAATGCATTGAACATCAACAGCTTTGTTGATTGGCGGAAAGATTTATGTCGCTATGTTAATCAACATGGCGAACAGTTATTAAATGATTTGAAACAGTAATGTTAAAAGGGTGTAAGTAATCGTGAATCGAGTATTAGTGACAGGCGGTGCGGGCTTTATTGGCTCAGCAGTAATTCGATATTTAATCGCCAATACAACAGCCTCAGTATTAAATGTTGATAAGCTGACTTATGCAGGTAATTTATCTTCACTCAATATACTGTTTGATGGGTCTAATGCAGACGAAGTTAATGTGGCTGATAGTCATCGCTATCAATTTTTACAGGCCGATATTGCCGATCAAGCGGCAATGGTAAAAGCGGTTAATGAATTCAAGCCCGATGCCATTATGAATCTTGCCGCTGAATCACATGTTGATCGTTCGATTGATTCGCCCAATGATTTTATCGACACAAATATAAAAGGTACGTTTATCCTTTTACAGGTGGCGCTTAAATATTGGCAGTCATTACCCGAGCCTGAAAAGTCCGCTTTTCGTTTTCATCATATTTCAACCGATGAAGTCTATGGCAGCTTAGGAGATACCGGTTTATTTACCGAGCAAACATCTTATGATCCTCGCTCACCTTATTCTGCATCTAAGGCTGCGAGTGATCACCTCGCTAAAGCGTGGTTTCATACTTATGGTTTGCCGGTCATTGTGACTAACTGCTCGAATAATTATGGTCCCTATCATTTTCCCGAAAAATTAATCCCACTGGTGATACTGAATGCGCTGGATGAAAAACCATTACCGATATATGGCAAAGGTGACAATGTCCGTGACTGGCTGTATGTTGATGATCATGCCGAGGCATTAGTACTGGCGGTTAATCAGGGAGTGTGTGGCGAAACATATAACATTGGCGGTAATAATGAGCGAACCAATTTAGAGGTTGTTCAGGCTATCTGTATACAGCTTGATACGCTTAGACCTCGCCAAAATGGCCAGTCTTATAGTGAATTAATAGAATATGTAGAAGATAGGTTGGGTCATGATAAACGTTATGCTATTGATGCAACGAAAATAAAATCACAATTGAGTTGGCAGCCGAAAAATAATTTTGATTCAGGAATTAAAAAAACGGTTGCTTGGTATCTTAATAATAGCTGGTGGTGGGAGCCTATTCGTTCAGGCAGTTATGCGGGCGAGCGTTTAGGTGTTAGTACACAAACAGACATTCTGTAAATAGTATTAATGGGATAAAACATGAAAGGCATTATTTTGGCAGGTGGAAGTGGGACAAGGCTGTACCCTCTAACTAAAACAATTAGTAAGCAAATATTGCCGGTTTATGATAAGCCGATGATTTACTATCCGTTATCGGTATTAATGCTAGCGGGTATAAAAGACATTTTAATTATTAGTACGCCACGTGATTTATCTGATTTTAGCGAGCTGCTAAATGATGGTTCAGATTTGGGTATTAATATTCAATACGCAGAGCAGCCATCACCCGATGGACTTGCACAGGCATTTGTTATTGGTAAAGAATTTATTGGTGATAGCTCAGTTTGTTTAGTATTGGGTGATAATATTTTTTATGGCATGCATTTCACCGACTTATTACAAAAAGCAGCGGCGCGTCAGTCAGGTGCAACTGTTTTCGCTTATCCGGTACAAGATCCTGAGCGCTATGGTGTAGTTGAATTTGATGAGTCGGGAATGGCCCAGTCAATAGAAGAAAAACCGCTACAGCCTAAATCCCGTTTCGCGATTCCAGGGTTATACTTTTTTGATAATAGCGTAGTTGATATTGCAGCAACAATTAAGCCATCGGCTAGAGGTGAGCTTGAGATTAGCGATGTGAATCGAAAATATTTAGACGATAAGAATTTACATGTTGAAGTATTGGACAGAGGATTTGCGTGGTTAGATACGGGCACGCATGATTCTTTATATGCAGCCTCTGCATTTGTTGAGACCGTACAAAAGCGTACGGGTCTTAAGATTTCCTGTGTTGAAGAAATTGCATGGCGCATGGGTTATATCGGTCGTGAAGAGTTAATGCGTTTAGGTGAGACAATGAAAAAAAATGCTTATGGTCAATACTTAATAGGACTGGCTGAAGGCAAGTGGTAGTAACAAGTCGATGGGTTTAGATTTAAGAGTAAAAAAAATGGAAGTACGTAGTTTAGCAATTCCCGATGTAAAATTAATTACGCCTCGTCGCTTTGGCGATGATCGTGGCTATTTTGAGCAAACGTATCATCAGGATGATTATAAGGCAGCGGGTATTGATGCTGAATTTGTACAAGATAATCATTCAAAGTCTGTAGCCGGTGTTCTGCGGGGCTTGCATTATCAGCGTAACAATCCACAGGCCAAATTAGTCAGCGTTTTATCTGGAGCCGTTTTTGATGTGGCTGTCGATTTACGTCAATCGTCGCCGTATTATGGTCAATGGGTCGGCGCAGAATTATCTTCAGAAAATGGACATCAACTGTTCGTGCCTGCTGGTTTTGCTCATGGATTTTTAGTGCTGAGTGAAGAGGTTAATTTTTATTATAAATGCGATGCTTTTTATACACCTGGTGATGAAGTCTGTATTCGTTGGGATGATACAGATTTAGCTATTGAGTGGCCGTTAAGTGGCCAGCCTTCGATATCTGATAAAGACAGCTTAGGCACGTTTTTAGCCGACATTTCAGCCGATAAATTATTCGACTAATATTTCCATAAGCATTTAATAATAAATAGATGTGTTCGTTCATTTCTGATTAATAATTAGTCATACGGCCTAGACGTTTCCAATC
>JABIQF010000054.1 GCA_018668095.1 Cellvibrionales bacterium | reverse complement strand
TTTTTTATGCTGGAATCAGTATTTTAAACTGATAAATAAACGCCAACTGCAGAATGTTGGCGTCAATTAAAAAGTCCAAGAAGCACCAAAACTAAATCCAGATGCCTCCTCGTCAGAACCATCAATATAATCTAAATACTCCACATTAATCTTAGCGTCTTCAGCAAGATTAAAATCCGCCCCTATACCATAGGAGATGTCTCCATCCGAATCATTTACATTGCCCGCAGCAAGGTCTAAATCTGAACGCGTCCATCGACTAACGCCAGTCACTAAATAAGGAGAAATGCCTTTTTTCGATGCAAGGCCGAATCGCAAATAAGCACCCAGAGGATCATCCAGCTTTAGCGCTGTTGTCATAGCTAATGGCGGCCTAGTACGCTCTCCCGAGCGAGGCTCTGAATCAGATAAGTCAGTTTCACTCAGTTCGGAATTAAAGAAAACAACTTGTGCTCCTGCGGCCTCATAACCTACAACATTTTCCCCTTCACCAAAAACGTTTGTCGATATAAAAACGGCTAAAGCCACCAACAATAACTCTCTTTTACCGGCACCTTTTTTATTCATTAAAATAATTCCTTATTAATTGTAAAACCTGAGGAAATTTTACATTGGGAATTTTTTTAAACCATAGCATTAGAGGACAATCTACTTAGCATTTTGGGCCAGAATCGTTAGAGCAAATAAAAAACCTTTTAACTATAAGCATATACACCACCACTCAACCTCACCTGCTTTTTAATTTTTTCGACTATCTCGCGTTCTTGCTCTAAATAGACACCATCCGCAAACGCAATTGACGATGCAATAAACGGCATCAATGAAGCCAAAAGAGAACATTCACTCAATTTTTCTAACCTAGGTGCTAACTCGAAGGTATTCGTATCAATTAATTCTAAACAGTGATCAAATTCTTTATCGGCGCTATCAATATCGACATCCGAATGTGGCAACCCGGCCAAGTGTCCGCAAATAATTTGATATACGTCCTTCTCATTGCGACTCACATTTAAATCGATAGCGGCCACCGATGCCGCAACACCCGCGACGACATTGATTAAATCACCCGGGCTAAGATTACGAATTTCTTGAGCCAGTTGGTGCTGATTCATTTGAATTAAACGCCCCGCAATTTGGTCGGGCGATTTAGTCCGATTAATATGAAACCACATAGGGACTAACCACCCAATAACCGCACCAATAGCCGTTCCTTTTGCAACAATCCAGCCGAACGATAAACTTGAAAGATACTTAGGATCTTTTGTTGCATAACCTTCAAACGGACCAATGCCGGCCATCCAACCATAGGTAATTATTGAAGCCAAGGCTAAGGCTGCAATCGAAATACTCACATCTAAGGTGCGCTGATAAGTGCACAGCCTATCCGTTGCACCAAGACGCTGATGCTTATCGAGTATCCAAGACACCACAATGGCTAACGCCAAAGACTGAAGCGCAAAAGGAAAGCTCCACTGAATACTTTTCTTAACATGCAATAAATTTTCACTACTTAACTCGCCATCGAGCATATTTAAAATATAACGATAACTAATTGTTACCGCGAACCATCCCACTACCGTAATGACACCCACTACCCCATAAGCCGACCATGGTCGCTGCTTAGTAAGTTCGTTATAACCCATACTGACGCGGCGCTTTAAATCAAAAGCAATAATCAGCGAAGAACCATAAGTAAACAACATCAAGAATGTCATAAACCCCACTCCAGAAAAATGACGCGCACCGACAGGCTTCATAAATTGCTCAACAACCGATAGGGATAAAAAAGTAATAAAAATTGCGAACAATCCTGACAGCATTTGCTGTGGTGATAGCCGATCAAATCCTTGCGTGCCGCCTTCAAAGCCTAGCTGAGTCACTCGCGCGCTTCGCCCACTTTCAGAAAGCTCAGTCATACAAATAGCCTGACCAATCATGACCGAAGCATCTAAAAATAACTGAGCAATTGATTTATCAAGAAAGCGCTCAATTTTATGCAGCACCTTAGCATCTAACTGCTCAGCTTTTAGCTGTGAAAACTCTTCATTAATCTCATCACGCTGCTTAAATAAGCCATTGAGCGCCATTCGCTTTGTCACCATAAAACGACGCATTCGGCCAGAATCATCCTGCTTCCATTCTTCTAAGCCACTTAATATCGCATTCACTCGCGCCCAACGGAAATCAAGCGAATGGTTTGAGTTGGTCATCAATGGCGTTAAATCGATATTTAATTTTTTACAGTTTTTTCTTAACTGCTTATTTTGCATAGGCGAAAAATTAAATCTTGCGCGTCGCATTGATGCGGCCATTTTATAAACATGATTTGGAATATTCCCTCTATCCCAAAACGTATTCAATAGCGCCTGATCATAGCGTGACAGCCAAGGTAATGAGGGAAGCAAGGTTGTTAAAAACAACGCTGAAACCATGGGGGAACTTAATTGATCGATAGCCAATGGCACATTAGATCCAACCTGACCGACTGACAGCGCATACAACCAACCAATAGTTTCTGGCGAGCTATCAAGTACGGCGCCAAAAAAAACGTAGAGGGTGAGTACGGCTATAAGATAAAAGAAAAAATAGAGACTGAAATTTTGAAAGGTAGTTGAAGCGCGATTACTTGCGGGAGTGTTGTAACGTCGATAAGCATTAACCGCAACAAACACTCCGCCCACGCCCCATTCGATAAGACTGATGCTCTCCATTGTGCTCTCCTTTATCAGGCTTCCTTGCCGTTGTTTTGCACTGAATATATTTAACGCGAGCAAACCACCCACAAACCATAATTGCTGATAGAAAAAATATTATAGTGATGATTATCGCGTCAAGCCGATGCGTTTTATACGCCAGCCTCTATTCTTTAGCAAGCGAGATAAAGACTCGCCTTAATACAATATCGCATTTAATAATTTATTTTTATTCTTTTAAGTTAGGATAATACGTATCGAAAAAACTTTATTTGCATTTCAAATCGGCAGTGAAATTATTTTCCACTGCACGATATGAATAAACGCTAAAACTTGTCGGTAATAGCGCCTTCTGATGCCGAGCTAACATTGGCCGCATACTTAGCTAAAACGCCGCGTTTGTATTTTGGCTTAGGTGCTTTCCACTTAGCTTTACGCGCCGCTAACTCCTTCGCAGTGACATCGACTACTAATGATTTTGTGCTTGCATCAATCGTAATACGATCACCGTTTTTCACTAAACCGATAGGTCCGCCTACACATGCTTCGGGCGTAATATGTCCAACCACAAAGCCATGCGTACCACCCGAGAAACGACCATCAGTAATTAATGCAACGTCATTACCTAAGCCTTGCCCCATAATTGCGCCAGTATGCGATAACATTTCCTGCATACCCGGACCACCACGCGGCCCCTCATTACGAATAACAACCACATCACCTTTTTTAATTTTGCGATCCATAATCGCTTTTAATGCAGCATCCGATGAATTATAAACACGCGCTTTACCCTCAAAGCGTAAACCCTCATGCCCAGAAATCTTCGCTACCGCACCATCAGGTGCTAAGTTACCTTTTAGCATAACCAAATGGCTATCAGACTTAATCGGATTATCTAAAGCACGAATAATATCTTGAGACTTAGGATAAGGCTTAACCTTCGCTAAATTTTGCTTTAAGGTTTTACCGGTTACCGTTAAGCAGTCGCCATGTAACAAACCGGCGTCTAACAACATTTTCATCAGTGGCTGAATACCGCCCACTTCAATTAAGTCGGCCATACTATAACGACCACTCGGCTTAAGATCGGCCAGCATAGGCACGCGCTTACCGACACGAGTAAAATCTGCCAAAGTTAATTTAACATCGACACAATGCGCCATAGCCAATAAATGCAGCACCAAATTCGTTGAGCCGCCTAGAGCGATAGCAACTGTCATGGCATTTTCAAAGGCTTTTTTAGTCATGATCATTTTTGGCGTAATGCCTTTTTTGACCAAATTCATGACCGCTGCGCCGGCAGCTTCGCAATCCTTGAGTTTATGGTCCGATATGGCCGCCTGAGCTGAGCTGTTAGACAAACTCATGCCCATAGCCTCAATGGCCGATGCCATAGTGTTAGCGGTATACATGCCGCCACAAGAGCCAGGACCGGGAATCGCTTTTTTCTCAATCGCCGTCAGTTCTTTTAGTGGGATAAGATTATTCGCTTCTGCGCCAATGGCTTCAAAAACTGAGACAACATCGAGCTGCTTGCCTTTATGCTTGCCTGGCAAAATCGTCCCACCATAGACAAATACCGCTGGACGATCCAAACGAGCGATTGCCATTAAGCAACCAGGCATGTTTTTATCGCAGCCACCTACAGCGACAATGCCATCAAAGCCCTGACAAGCCATCACAGTTTCAATTGAATCGGCAATCACTTCGCGTGATACCAATGAGTACTTCATATTTTCGGTACCCATAGAGATACCGTCAGAAATAGTGATGGTGTTAAAGATGACACCTTTACCGCCAGAGCCATCAACGCCCTTACAGGCCTCATCGGCGAGCTTATTAATATGCATATTACATGGGGTAACCATGCTCCATGTTGAAGCAACGCCTATTTGAGGTTTCTTAAAATCCGCATCCGTAAAGCCAACAGGTCTGAGCATTGCGCGGCTTGCCGCACGGTCGTTGCCATCAACAATAACTGAAGAATAGGCGCGTGGATTTTTAGATTTTGTCATAACGAGGAACCTGGTATTTTATTTATAGGGATAAAGTAGCTGATCAGCTGCGTAGTATAACCGTAACTGGGTTTTGAACAAATATCTTAGTTTATATCTGGGTATTGACGAGGGTGGGAGGATTATGATTTTTTGATGGTTTTAAGGTCAAGGGCGTCGGGGTTAACTCTTATGGTCATCCGATACTCATTTTTCTGATTGGTTTGTTTAGGTGTTCTATTAAGACCGTCGGGGGTGGCCCGACATGCCAGTCACTTTTCTTTGCTTGTGCAAAGAAAAGTAACCAAAAGAAAGCACACAATCTGACGAAGATTG
>JABIQF010000137.1 GCA_018668095.1 Cellvibrionales bacterium | reverse complement strand
GCCACCCCCGACGGTCTTGATTGAAAACTTAAACAAACAAACTAAAAATATAAATATTATCCAATATTGGATGTAAAGAGGACTTAAAGATTCAGACCCTGGCATGTCGGGCCACTCCCGACGACCTTGAACTCAATAGTTTACAAATAACTAAAAAATCTCAAGCGACCCTTTATGACCTTTCCGCGGTAGCATTAATACTCAACGCCATAGCCTCCGCCACCTTAATCCCATCCATAGCCGCCGACATAATCCCACCCGCATACCCCGCACCTTCACCCGCAGGGTACAAGCCAACCGTATTCACACTCTGATAATCATCACCACGCTTAATATTAATCGGCGCAGATGTCCGCGTCTCAACACTCGTCAGCAAGGCATCATCAAGCGCAAACCCCTTAATCTTTCTATTAAACGCCGGCAACGCTTCACGCAAGGCCTCAATACAAAAGTCAGGTAGCGCATCCGATAAGTCAGTCAATTTAATACCGGGCTTGAACGACGGTTCAACACTGCCTAGTTCTTCAGAACTTTTACCCCTTAAAAAATCACCCACTTTTTGCGCTGGAGCATCATAGTTCTCGCCGCCCATAGCATAAGCTCTACTTTCTAATTCACGCTGAAAATCAATACCAGCCAATGGATGACCTGGATAATCCGATGGGTTAATCCCCACCACAACAGCACTGTTAGCATTGCGTTCATTGCGCGAATACTGGCTCATGCCGTTGGTGACAACGCGCTTCTCTTCTGAACTGGCAGCCACTACTGTGCCACCTGGACACATGCAGAAACTATAAACTGATCGCCCATTCTTGCAGTGATGTACTAGCTTATAATCTGCAGCACCCAATATTTCATTGCCAGCATTAGGCCCAAAGCGAGCTTCATCAATCATCGATTGCTTATGCTCAATTCTAAATCCTACTGAAAAAGGTTTGGCTTCTATATACACATTGTTGTCGTATAACATTTGAAAGGTGTCGCGAGCGCTATGGCCTATGGCTAAAGCTACATGGCGAGTATGGATTTTTTCACCGTCGGCTAAACTTAAGCCGGTGACTTGACCATTTTCAATATGAATATCTTCGACACGACTACTAAAGCGAATTTCACCACCCAGCGCGATTATCTTGGCGCGCATTTTTTCAACCATGGTGACTAATTTAAATGTGCCGATATGCGGCTTACTGACATACAGTATTTCTTCGGGAGCGCCAGCTTCAACAAATTCATTTAATACTTTTCGGCCATATTGTTTAGGGTCTTTTACTTGGCTCCAGAGTTTTCCATCAGAAAATGTGCCAGCGCCGCCTTCTCCAAATTGCACATTCGATTCTGTATTGAGTTCTTTTTTACGCCAAAAGTTAAAGGTGTCTTTGGTGCGCTCACGTACTTCTTTGCCACGCTCAAGCACAATCGGTTTATAGCCCATTTGTGCGAGTAATAAAGCCGTTAATAAACCACAGGGTCCAAAACCTATAACAACAGGACGCTCGGTTAAGCTGGCAGGTGCTTCTGCGACATTATAATAAGTCAGGTCGGGGGTTGTTTTAATTAACTGACTGTCTGCGAATTTTTCTAGTAGCTCATCATTGGTATCAGTTTCGACATCTAATGTATAAATAAGGGAAATGTTGGTTTTTTTGCGAGCGTCATATCCACGCTTAAAGACTTCAACTTTAAGCAGCTGTTCTTTACGTATATTGAGAGTCGATAATACCGCTTTATTAATCGCGTGTTCATCGTGGTTTAGTGGCAATTTAATATTGGATAGACGGATCATGTATGCGGGCTCAACGGTAATGTGTGCTCGTTTGGCACAAAATTAGGAGGCTCAATGTTTGGGTGTTTCTCTATGTCTTTTTATATCTGTTCAGGCAAATCTAAGGCGCACAGGATAAACGTAAACCTTATGGCTGAACAAGTGGTAGACTGTTTAAAAGTAGGTGGAATATAGCAGGTATCATGAGCCAATGACGGATAAACAACCGAATAACCCTTTACATGGCATTACGCTGGAACAATTGCTGACGCAATTGGTTGACCATTACGGCTGGGAGTCTCTTGGTGAGCGTATTAATATTAATTGCTTTAAAAGCGATCCGTCTATTAAGTCGACCCTGAAGTTTTTACGTAAAACACTTTGGGCGAGAGAAAAAGTTGAGCGTTTATATATTACTATGCAGTCGACGTCGGTAATGCCAAAAGAGGCTGCTTCTACCGATCCATGGAAAAAAGCACGTTCACAGCTTTCGGACTAATAAAGCTCTTAAGCATTAGGAATAGGATTGGAGCGTAAGAGTGTTATCAACATAAAGCCAATCGGTATTAAACAAACCAATAGCATTACTTGCCAACTGGTTGAGCTAATCGCCCAACCTGCCGAGAGCGAAGCAATAGCTTGTGTAGAAAAAACTATACTGTCGTTAAAGGCTTGTGCTTTAAATTGTTCGCCTTTTAAATAGGTACGAGGCAATAGAGTAGTGCCCGATATAAATAAGAAATTCCAGCCAATACCCAGTATCACCAGTTGAAACCAAAATCCCATCACTGAGCTATCAATAAGGCCAATAATAATCATTAGACCATAGCAGGCTAGACCAATAGTCATTAATCCTCGAATGCCAAATAATCGAAATAACCATGGCGTTATTAACGAGGGTAAAAACATCGCTGCAACATGACTTTGAATCACCCATTTAGTATCACTTAGACTATGCGCAAAATGATTATGCATACTAATAGGTGTGCCGGTCATGACAAAAGACATAACAATATAGCCAATGGCGGCGCTCGCAACAGCCAGTCGAAATGAGGGCGATTGAATGATTAATTTAATGGATCTTGATGAAGCTGTTCCAGTCGATTTTTTTACTTTTAAATCTTTATAAAAAATTAAAATAAAACAGGCGATTAAAATATTGCCTGCAACTAACCAGAATGATCCTTGATATTCGACTTCGGTTAGCGTTCGACCCAGCACAGCAAGCTCAGGTCCAATAATGGCGGCGAGTACACCGCTTAGCATAACAATAGAGGCGGCTGTCACTGCATGTTTAGGTGCAACATTTTCCATGGCTGCAAAGCGAATTTGTTGTAATGCTGCATTACCAAAGCCAATCATGGCGGCGCAAAAGCAAAACAGTGCAAAGCTTTTAATTGATAAACTATAGCTAGCAAGTAAACAAATAAAAATATTGACGATACAAAAAATCCAAAGCGTATATTTTCGACCGAGTCTGGACATTAAACGAGTCACGGGTACTACCCCTAATGCGGTGCCTACAACCATAATAGCAATAGGTAGCGTGGCCCAGTCAGGTGAGGGCGCAAGCGCTAAGCCCACTAAGCTACCCACTAGCATAAGCATTGCTGTCGTCGAAAAAGCAAAGGTGCTGGTTAGCGCTAGTATGATGACATTGGAGAAGCCGCGTGGCATGGCTCGAAATGAGAGAGGCATAGGATAATCCGTAATAGGCTAATGGCTCCGCTTGAGTAAGGTAATGGGGCGCCAATGACGATCACTTTAACATTATGTGATCGTATAAGTAGATAGCTATTGTTGACTATCAGTTGGCATGATTTGCATGGAACTTTGTCCTCAAATGCTATGGCGCAGTGATTCTTTAGGCTATAGGCTTTGTCGGCAGGACATTTTAATCTTAGGTTTTTCAACTATTAATGAATGAGACGTAAATAGACGAGGTTAGTGATATGTTAAAAGGTATTGTATTAGCGATTGTAGCGATATTTATTGCGTGGTCAGCGCTCGATTTTATTATCCACGGTATGCTCTTAAAAGAAACGTATGAAGCAACGGCACATCTTTGGCGGACAATTCAAGATACTAATATGATGTTAATGCATGCGGTGACGCTTGCTGTAGCGATTTGTTTTGTATTGCTTTACCAGCGCTGTGTTAGCGAGAAGTCGGTAGCGATGGGCTTGAAATTAGGTGTTTTATTTGGTTTGGCGGCAGGCATTATGTCAGCGAGCGCCTATGTGTATATGCCTATTTCATTAATGTTAGCGATTGACTGGTTTATTGGTACTTTAGTTAAGTTTGTTATTGCTGGTTGGTTAGTGGGATTGTTTGTGAAATCTGAAGCGCTGTAATTAAAGGCTTTACTTATCAGTTATAAAAGTTGGTGAAGTAAATAAGGAGGGTGGCTCGTTGTTTTTTTGAGTTGCCATCCTGCTTTAATTTTATCGTGTTAAGCACTGTTTGAAATTTTTAAAGTTGAGGTTATTTATTAATGACGAATTTAACTAAAGAACAACTTGAAGCAGGCCTAGATACTATTTTCCAATCCCCAAAAAATGAGGGTGCATTAGCTTTGATTGTTCGTCGTCCTGTGACTGAGCAGCGAGAAGTTTTAGCAACGGCAGCGCTCGATGTTGTTGAGGGTTTAGTGGGCGATAATTGGCGAGCCCGAGGAAGTTCAGCAACAGAAGATGGCTCTGCTCATCCAGAGATGCAACTCAATATTATGAATTCACGGGTTATCGACTTAGTCGCTCAGAAAAAAGAGCGCTGGTCACTTGCTGGAGATCAGCTCTATGTCGATTTAGATTTGAGTGATGAGAATTTTCCGCCGGGAACACGATTAGCTATTGGCAATGCCATAATTGAAGTGACCGCAGAGCCCCATACTGGCTGTAAGAAATTCGTTGAACGGTTTGGCTTGGAAGCTATGAAATTTGTTAATTCTGGGCTGGGCAAAAAAATAAACTTACGAGGCATTAATGCAAAGGTTATTCAGTCAGGCCAAATAGCAACGGATGATTTAGTGAGGAAAGTCGATTAACGACTTCCCCATATTTTAGCCACCGCGCGTTCACTGCCCAGTGAACCCACTATTAAACAAACGAAGCTTGCACCACCAAAAATAATCATAGGAAAAGCAATGGCTAGGCCGGCATCGGCTGGCGACAAAAAAAACGTCACGGCGGTCAGTATTGAAAATAAGACACTAATCACAATGAGAATTCTGCGACTCATGGGTTTGTATTCATAAGGCTCTGTGCCTTGTTCAAATGGGTTAAGCAGGGGAGAAAATAGTCGTCGTAGAAGTGATTTCATGATTTATAGGCTTACAGATTATTTTAGTTAAAGGGTTAATGCGCTGGATTCTAACAGCAGAGCTCAGCTTTTGCACAGTTGTTGGGCAGCTATCAGCGGCAAGCTATGGCAAGTGGGCTTTAGCGGCCTAACAGGTATGATTTAATAAAATTTTGTTAGGAAAAGCGAGGTTTATTTGTCAATAAGCGGTAAACTGTTGGCCTATTAAATAGCCCTAGCTATGGAGTTTATACGTGTCGAATGTAATTAACGGCAAGCAATTTGCTGATGATCTGTGTGAAAAGCTGAAAACTGAAGTGGCAACACTGCAAGAGCAGCATAATTTGTCGCCTTCTATTGCGGTTGTATTAGTGGGTGAAGATCCTGCAAGCCAAGTTTATGTGCGTAATAAAGTGCGCCGCTGTGAGCAGTTAGGCATAAAGTCCATAGAGCATCGTCTGAGTGCTGAAACTTCAGAGGCCGACTTGTTGACCCTGATCGATGAGTTAAACAATGACAGTGCTATCCATGGCATCTTGGTTCAGTTACCTGTTCCTGATCAAATTAATGATAAAGCCGTATTAGCCGCTATTTCGCCTAAAAAAGATGTTGATGGTTTTCATATTGAAAATGTTGGCGCCATGGCCGTTGGCGAAAACCAAATGGTGCCCTGTACGCCGCTAGGATCATTGATGATGTTACAAGATCACCTAGGTGATTTAAGCGGTAAGCATGCCGTTGTTATTGGTCGCTCCAATATTGTGGGCAAGCCAATGGCCACCTTGTTATTGCAGCAAAGTTGCACCGTCACCATTGTTCATTCACGTACCGTCGATATTCAATCCATATGCCGTCAAGCAGACATCCTAGTTGCTGCGGTGGGTATTCCTAATTTCGTTAAAGCCGATTGGGTGAAAGAGGGTGCGGTTGTTATTGATGTCGGCATTAATCGTATAGAAGTAGACGGCAAAAGTCGTTTGGTTGGCGATGTTGATTTTGATGATGTGCAATCTAAAGTGTCTGCTATTACGCCAGTACCTGGCGGTGTAGGTCCAATGACGATTGCTTGTTTAATGTATAACACGGTTGCTGCAGCAAAAATGCAAAACGGTCTTTAACTGTCCTTAACTATTAATGAAATAACGTGCTTAATCTTTAGGACGATGATTAAGTAAAAGAGCTTACCCATGAGTGAATCTGTTAAGCAGCCTATTGGTGGCGGCGCTAAAAAAATTCTATATACCTTACAAACGGTTAAACGCATTGGCTTGAGCAGTTCTGCCAAGGCGTTAACCGCAAAGAATGCGTGTAAGGCATGTGGTCTTGGCATGGGTGGCCAGAAAGGCGGAATGACTAATGAGCAGGGTGACTTTCCTGCGGTTTGTAACAAAAGCGTTCAAGCTCAATCTACCGATATCCAATCGCCCATTCCTAATGAAGTTTTCGAACACACCATTGATGAGTTTCATCGTTTAAGCGCCTATGAAATGGAACACTTAGGACGCCTTAATACACCGCTCTTTAAAGCCAAAGACAGTCATAAATTTAAAGCGGTCGATTGGGACTGGGCCTTGAATCATGCAGCACAGGCGTTCTCTAACACCGCTGCTGAGCGAAGCTTTTTTTATTCTTCGGGTCGCTCATCAAATGAAGCCGGTTTTATATTGCAGTTGCTAGCCAGAGTGTATGGCACCAATAACGTGAACAACTGTTCTTTTTATTGTCATCAGGCAACGGGTGTTGGTTTGTCCGAAACTATTGGTGTGGGCACGGCAACGGTTGAGCTAGATGATTTAGATGGCTGTGATCTGATCTTTGTTATCGGGGCTAATCCGGCCTCTAACCATCCACGGTTTATTCATAAGTTACAGGCTTGTCGCGAACGCGGCGGCAAAGTCGTGATTATCAATCCGGCCAAAGAGCCTGGCTTGGTTCGATTTGCGTTACCTAAAAGTCCTAAATCATTGATTATTGGTGGCAGTGAAATTGCCTCGCATTATTTGCAGCCGCATATTGGAAGCGACTTAGCGGTCTTTAAAGGTATTGCTAAGGCAGTGATACAGCGCTATGGCATTGCCAAGCAATTTATTCATGAATACACCGAAAACTATACAGCCTTTCTTGCTGATATTGAGGCGACGTCTTGGGATTCAATAGAAGCTTTATCGGGCCTGAGTAAGCGAGAGTTACAAGATATTGCCAATGTGTATTGCCATGCAAAAAATGCGGTTTTTGCATGGGGCATGGGTATTACACATCATAAGCATGGTGTGGCTAACGTTGAATATATTTCAAATCTCGCCTTACTGCGCGGCATGATAGGCAAGCGCTTTTCTGGCTTGCTGCCTCTGCGTGGCCACAGCAATGTGCAAGGCATAGGCACCATTGGTGTGAAACCCGTATTGGCTGCCGATGTGCTCACTAAAATGCAAGAAACGCTGAAGGTCGATTTACCCAGTAAAGAAGCTTCGCCAGGATTGGATACCTTAGCCTGCCTTGAGGCGGCTGATCGTGGTGAGATGGATGCCGCTTTGATTATGGGTGGCAACTTATATGAAGCGACGCCCGATTCAATATGGGCTGAGCAAATGATGGATAAGATTGCTTGTAAGGTGTACTTAACTACCACGCTAAATAAAGGTCATTTATCTGGGCTTGATAATGGCGAGGCAATTATTTTTCCTGTAACGGCGCGTGATGAAGAGCCGGAGCCGACAACGCAGGAATCGATGTTTAACTATGTGCGCTACAGTGATGGTGGTATTAAGCGTTTAAGCAATGTACGTTCAGAAGTCGATATCCTAACGGATTTTGCTCAGCGTCTTTTTACTTCTCAAAGTGAACCGTCTAAAGATAACGATATATCTAAGTCGGCATTGGATTTTAGTGCGTTTCGATCGCATAAAACCATTCGTGAAACCATTGCCGCTATTGTGCCGGGCATGGAAGCACTAGAAACCATAGACGTTGCTAAGCAAGAGTTCCATGTGCGTAATCGCCTTATACATAAGCCCGAATTTAAACGTGCGAGCGGTAAAGCAAAATTTGTTGTGCATGATTTACCTGAGTTTAAACATAATAATCAATTCCCTATGCGCTTAATGAGCGTGCGCAGTGAAGGGCAGTTTAACTCTATTATTTATGAGCAAAAGGACAGCTATCGCCAAGTTGATCAGCGTTGGGCGGTGTTGATGAATCCAAAAGCGATTGCATCATTGGGTATTGATGCGGGTGATAAAGTGAATATCACTTCTGCGGTGGGAGAGATGAAAGCCGTTACGGTATATCCCTTCGATTTACCTGACGGTGATGTTATGGCTTATTATCCAGAGGCGAATGTGCTTATTGGGCGAGAGCGTGATGCGCGCAGTAAAACGCCAGCATTTAAATCGGTTGATGTTAAGTTAACGCCTTGTGTTTAAATTCTCTAGTGATAATTATTTATGAATAAGCGCTTTATTACTGCCAGCGAATTACTGAAGGATTCTTTTTCATTGGGTATGAAAATACTCGAAAGTGATTTTCGGCCAAGCTTTATTATTGGCGTTTGGCGTGGCGGTGCACCTATTGGTATTGCGGTGCAAGAGGTCTTAGATGTTTGCGGCGTAACAACCGAACATATTGCGATTCGAACGTCCTCTTATAATGGCATTGATCAGCGCAGTAAAACCGTAACAGTGCACGGGCTGGGTTATGTGATCGATACGATTAAAGCCGAAGATAATTTGCTGATTGTTGATGATGTTCATGATAGCGGTTTAAGTGTTGCCGAATTAGTAAAGCAGATAAAACTTCGCAGCGGCGATAATGCGCCACAGTCAATAAAAGTGGCGACGGTCTACTTTAAGCCGAGTCAATCGAAAGTCAGTTCAGAACCAGATTATTATTTGCATACCACCAACGATTGGTTGGTTTTTCCGCATGAGCTGCAAGGCTTAACGGCAGAAGAGTTGCTAGAAAATAAACCTGAGGTGGCTCATATTATTCAGCAGTTACAGGATTTTCAGTCGTAAGGTGTAGCAAGAAAAAATTTCTTTCTTTATTCGCCATGCAGTAATTTGCAATAAGCATTAACTGTTTTATTCAATCCCATTTCCAAAGAATCCAATGTTAGCGCATGGCCAATCGAGACCTCTAACAAACCGGGTAAGTCTCGATACTGTTGTAAATTATCTAAATTTAAATCATGTCCTGCATTAACGCCTAAGCCAATTTCTTTTGCATGCTCTGCTGCTTGGCAGTGTAGATTAAAGAGTGCATCGGCATTGGACGAATTATTTTCAAAAGCATCGGCATAAGGGCCGGTATACAGTTCAATTCTATCGGCACCAATGGCTTTAGCGAAATTAATTTGTTCAATATCAGGATCCATAAATAAACTCACTCGGCAATTAAGCGCGTGAATTTGTTGAATGATGGATTCTAATTGCGAAGTGTCACCCGATAAATCAAAGCCATGGTCAGAAGTCAGCTGTGCATCACTGTCCGGCACGAGTGTGGCTTGCTCGGGACGTGCTTGCGCTAAGATTTCAAGAAACCCAGGGTAGTCAGAGAAGTCATCACGCGGGCTAGGACATGGGCCAGCAAAGGGGTTGCCTTCAATGTTAAATTCAATGCCTTTTTCTGCTGACAGTGCTTTTAATTGATAGCAATCTTCGGGGCGAATATGGCGTTGATCAGGTCGGGGGTGGACGGTAAGTCCATCGGCACCCGCAGCAAGAATTTTTGTTGCGTACTCAACAATATCCGGATTGTTACCTGGTCGTGAATTGCGGATGAGTGCAATTTTATTCAGGTTAACACTCAGTGCTGTTTTATTCGTACTAGCCGCCATATCAGTTCCAGAAGATTTTTTATTGACTCACAATAAACGGGTTGATTAATCGAGAAGATAAATACGTTGAATAATAATCGCTTCTAAAGGCATATGTTGATGTCCAGCTCTTGGCGCTACTGGAACCGTTTTTATGGCTTCTATAACCGCTAGGCCTTCAGTGACTTCACCAAATACTGCGTAACCCCAGCCTCTTGAATTTTTAGCTCTATGATTAAGTGAATCGTTGTTTTCAACGTTAATAAAAAATTGGCTAGTGGCTGAATGCGGTACATTAGTGCGCGCCATGGCAATAGTGCCAACCGTATTTTTTAAGCCATTATCAGCTTCATTGATGATAGGCGTTCGGGTCGCTTTTTTGGTCATATCGACAGTGAAGCCACCACCTTGAATCATAAAGTTACCAATAACACGATGAAAAATAGTGCCTCTATAAAAACCACTTTCTACATACTGTAAAAAATTAGCGACTGTGAGTGGTGCTTTTTCGGCATTAAGTTTAACAGTAAAGTTGCCGGCGCTAGTTTCAAATACAACGCTAGGTGATTCAGTGTCTGTATCTGACATATCAACTTTGGCGGCGGTATCAACTGCAGCCGTCTCAGGCGAGATACTGCCTTGCGTAGCCGTATTCTCAGCTGAACAAGCTGACATAAATACCATTGCCAATATTGCTAAGCTTAATTTGCTAATATTTTTGATTAATTTGATCTGCGGTAACATTTTTCTCTCCATTAATAGAGTGGCTAATAGGGTGTCTAATAAGAGTGACTAATACAATTGACTAGTAAACTTTTAAGTCCATTCTTTTGAGCGTGCTTTTGGTTTTAGCTTGGGCAGTACTATCGCTAAGAATACACCAATTAAAACGGCAAGTGCGCCACGGAAAAACCATTCTTGATCACTTTTATCTGAGAGCCTTGAGTTGTTGGCTTGCAGTTCAGCAATTTCAATTTTTAGCATTTCGTTCTTTTGCAATAACTCACGATTATTCGTATCTAAGTTAATAGCATTGGCAGATATTTTTTTAATGCTACTAAGCTCTTCTGTTAACTGTTGGTTCTGACGAGATAATGACGTGGCCTGTTTTTGTATTTTGCTATTACTCTGCTGTGTATCACTATTGTTTTTTTGAAGAGATGCTAGCTTTTCATTTAATTGCTGTAGTTTTCGTTGTGCTTCAGCTAAGCGTGTTTTAGCAATAGGCGTGGCAGATAAATATTGATTTTTAATCCATCCTTCAGTGCCTCTTTGCGTGACCACTCGACTAAACCCGGCTTCGTCATCGGTCTCTAACAATGTTAGGCGCGTTCCGGTTTTTATACCGTTATGGATAATACGATGCCCAGTGGTTTTACCGCTACGCATAGGTACATGAAACACATCTGAAACATAACGTGTCTCTTCAGCGGCGTTAACTGCAGCTGTTTGGCTGAATAATAGCGTACCCAGTAGTAAGCGCAGGACTAGGTTTTTACTGTTTCTAATAAGATTGTTGTTGAATGGCTGACATAAATTCATGGGAGCACCTTTTTATAGGGTTTAACGATTACCTTTTGGTAAACACCTGCGTCGCAATAAGGATCTTCATCGGCCCATTGCTGAGCATCGGCAAGGCAGTCAAAAGTGGCAATAACGAGACTGCCTGTAAAGCCAGCTTCACCTGGATCTTCTGAATCAATAGCGGGGTGTGGGCCGGCTAATAATAAACGTCCTTGCTCTTTTAACGTTTGTAGACGCTCAATATGAGCGCCGCGAGCTTGTTGTCGCAGCGGTAAACTGTTGGGAACATCTTCGCTAATAATGGCGTAGAACATAGAGGTATGATTTCCTTAATTTGAATGTCGTTTAACGACTAGCTAGATTCGTCGGCTTTATCTTTGATGTGCGGTACCACAATAATCATGGTAAGTATCATCAACAACAAGGTGAAGCCTATAGAGCTATAGAGTTTGTAATCAACCCAAGCGGCTTGCGAAAAATTATAGGCAACATAAAGATTAAGACTGCCGACAATTAAAAAGTTAGTAATCCATAGTTGATTTAAACGCAGCCAAGCGATAGCGGGTAATTCGAGTTGTTGGCCGAGCATTTTTTCAAGCAGGCTTTGTTTTCCGAATAATAGGCCGCCTAATAAAACCAGCGCTAAGCCCCAGTTGAAAACAGTGGGTTTCCACATAATGAAAATATCATTACGTAAAATGAGTGTGGCTGAGCCGGCGACAACAATAATGCCAAATAACCAGAGTAATTGTTTTTCTACTTTGCCGGTAAGCAGACGTGTCAGTACCACTTGGACACCGGTAGCCGCCATTAAAATAGCCGTTGCCGAGTAAATACCATCAAACTGATAGCTGAAACTCAAAATTTCAAGTGTTTCCCCATCCATTTTAAAGGTGAGGAAAAATAAGATTAAGGGGATGAGTTCTAAAATTTGTTTCATGGGTTTCCCGTGATTTTTATGCTACCTTCGCAGCCTATAGGTTTTGATTAGTCTTGCTGTTGTTCGTGCTGCTTCCTTGGTATCTCTATTCATTCTTCGATTACCATAATTAGCGCGCGATTTTACCTAAAATAAAAAGGTTTGTTAGGGTAAAAATTGGATCGCCTTCACATTTCGCTTGCGATTGTATTTTGCGGTTTTATTGTTAAACACACACTATTCGAGCTAAATCCATACGCAGAGTTGATTGCCAGAGCAGATTTACGAATGATATTCGATTTACATACACATAGCACCGCTTCTGATGGTGCACTATCACCTGAGGCATTGTTGGCGAGAGCCAATGCTAATGGCGTCTCTCGGCTGGCATTAACCGATCACGATACGGTGGCTGGGGTAAAAGTCTTACAGGCCGCTCTGGCTGATCCACTTTTTGTTGATGAGCTCAGCTCACCCATTGAATTGGTACCAGGGGTAGAAATTAGCGCCGAAATTGATGGTCGTTCTTACCATATTTTAGGCTTATGGCTTGATACCGATAACGAGACGCTGAATACCTTTTTGGATGGTCAGCGTCTTGCACGTGAGGATCGTGCTGAGGCGATTGGCAAAAAATTGGCAAAGCAGGGCATAACCGGTGCATTTGAGGGCGCAAAGGCTTTGGCCGGTGATGCGGTGTTGAGTCGTCCTCATTTTGCGCGTTATCTTCTTGAGCAAGGGCATTGCACTAAAGAGCAGCAAGCTTATAAACGTTGGTTGGGTGCGGGCAAATCTTGTGATGTGCCGTCTAAATGGCCTTCTGGCGATGAGGCGATTGCGACTATTCATGCTGCCGGTGGATTGGCTGTCTTGGCTCATCCGGACAAATATGGTTTAACACGTACGCGTATGCGCACGTTGCTCGAAGCCTTTAAAGCTGCTGGTGGCGACGGTTTGGAGCTGATTAGCGGTCGTCAGGATGACGCCATTACTGACTATCTACTGCGTTTATCGCATAAATACGATTTAGCGTGTTCAACCGGCAGTGATTTTCATAATCCAGAGCAAGTCTGGGCTGATGTCGGTTGTAATAGCGCTTTACCGAGCACTGCTGTCCCAATATGGTCACTTGCAGCGAGCGCTTCATGAGTCAATTCTTTCAAATACATCCTGAAAATCCCCAAGTAAGGCTCATTCGTCAGGCGGCGACGATTGTGCAAGAAGGCGGGGTTATCGTCTATCCAACCGATTCTGGTTATGCGCTAGGCTGCCATTTGGGTGATAAACAAGCCTTGGAGCGCATTCGTAAAATTAGAATGCTCGATGAAAAGCATAATTTCACCTTGGTTTGTCGTGATTTATCTGAAGTAGCTGTTTATGCCAAGGTCGACAATATTGCTTATCGTGCCTTGCGCAGCCATACGCCTGGCCCGTATACCTTTGTTTTGCTAGCGACGAATGAAGTTCCGCGTCGCCTTAAGCATCCCAAACGCAAAACTATTGGGTTAAGAGTGCCCGATAATGCTATAGCACAGAGCCTTTTGGAGACTTTGGGTGAGCCCATGATGAGTGTGACCCTGATTTTACCCGGAGATGACATACCATTGCTCGATCCTTATGATATTCGCAGTGTCTTGCAGCAGCAGGTCGATTTAGTGATTGATGGCGGTTATTGCGGTATGGAAGCCACGAGTGTTATTGATTTAAGTGATGAAACCCCTGTTATTCTGCGCCAAGGAGCCGGTTCTACCGCTGAATTTGAAGTTTAACCTGTTCGGCTGCTGAGTTTCCTATTCAGCGTTGTCTATATCCTTAATCCTTCCGTGTATTACACCTGTTATTGAGAGGGTGTTTGTCGCTATAATGTGCCCAAAATTAGCCCTGCCATTAATAATGCATGACCATGCCTGATAATGGCTGATAGTGTGCATTTGCTTTTATTATCAGCAATTGGGCCAATTAACTATAAGCCAAACGGAAAGCGAACGTTAATGACTGAACTCTCTGCTGAAACGCTAGCGCCAAGCCCTGAAGTGTCTGCTGAAGTGCCTGAATCGCAAGATCACATTGCTGATAATCCAACGCTAGCAGGCGATGATTCTGCCGTTGCTCATGCTCGTGATCAAGCAACTAGGCCTAGACTGGTTGAGCTGCGTGATAATTTAAGTCATCAGCCTACGCTAACTGAAACGCCTGAACAGCACACATTTCCCTTTGCCATTGTGCAGGGTGAGACGGTCACTGAGGTGCCCAGCGATTTATATATACCGCCGGAGGCTCTTGAAGTATTTTTAGATGCTTTTGAAGGCCCGCTGGATTTATTGCTGTATCTGATCAAAAAACAGAATCTCGACATTCTTGATATCGATGTTGCAGAGTTGACTGAGCAATACATGCATTATGTGCGTCTTATGGACAGCATGCAGTTTGAGTTAGCGGGCGAATATTTAGTGATGGCCGCGATGATGACCGAAATCAAATCGCGTATGTTGTTACCGCGCTCACAAGATCTTGAAGAAGACGAAGATGATCCGCGTGCGCAATTGATTCGCCGTTTACAAGAATACGAGCGATTCAAACAAGCCGCCGAAGATATTGAAGCTATGCCTCGGGTTGAACGCGATATTTATATCGCCGAAGTCGAGCCGCCTGAAGATGAGCGTGAGCGTCCGCAACCCGACGTAGATTTAAAAGATTTATTGATGGCCTTGGGCGATGTATTGCATCGTGCTGATATGTTTGAAAGCCATAAAGTTCATATGGAGCCACTGTCGACACGTGAGCGCATGGGTAAAGTGTTAGATCAATTGCACGGTGGCGAAGGCTTTGAACCCTTTATTGCTTTTTTTGCAGCCAGTGAAGGTCGTGCAGGAGTAGTAGTCACGTTTTTAGCTATTATGGAATTAATAAAAGAATCGCTGATTGAAATTGTTCAAACAGAACCTTTTTCGCCGATTCATATAAGAGCCAAAACAGCTTAGTGAATATTGTTATTGGTCAATTAAATTTTTTTAGAACAGAGTAGTCAATCGCGATGAAAATAGAAGATCTAGCACTGGTTAAACGTATTTTTGAAGGCGCATTAATGGCAGCTGAGCGCCCATTACAGCGTCGTGATTTAACCGAATTATTTGATGATCTAGAAACACCTGCTGATGCTTTAATTGATCAAGCGCTGGTTGAATTGGACAGTGATTGTGAAGCGCGTGGTTACGAGTTAAAGCGTGTTGCTAGCGGTTACCGTTATCAGGTTAAGCAAGATTTATCACGCTGGGTGAATAAATTGTGGCAAGAGCGTGCACCGCGTTACTCGCGTGCATTGCTTGAGACTATGTCCTTGGTTGCTTATCGCCAACCGATTACGCGTGGTGAAATTGAGCAAATTCGTGGTGTTGCTGTAAGTACGCAAATTATTAAAACATTATTAGAGCGAGAGTGGATTAAATCGGTTGGCTATCGTGATGCGCCGGGTCGTCCCGCTATTTACGCAACAACACGTCAGTTTCTTGATTACTTTAATCTTAAAAGTCTTGATCAACTTCCGCCGTTGGCTGAAATTCGCGATCTAAATACCATTAGTCGCGAGTTGAATATTGAATTGCCAGTAGAAGAAATTAAACCGGCTAATGATGAGAGTAATGAAGCAGATATTGTCGATTTACCTGTAACGCCAGCGGTTGAAAATGCAGATGAGACGGTTGTTGATGCTGAAGCAGTCGATAATGACGCTGCTGATGATCTTGAAGTTCAAGCGTCTGATTCAGAGTCAATTGAACTTGATGCTGCCGATAGTGAAGCAGCTGAGATTGAAAGTGCTGATATTGAAAGTGCAGATATTGCAGAGACCATTGAAGCCTCTAATTTAGAAACGGCTAATCTTGAAACGGGCAATGCGAGTGGTTCAGAAATTGATGCCTTTGCCAGTTGGATTGATGATGAGTTAACAGAAGAAGATGATGTCGTTAGTACTCGCCAATCATCTGAAGAGAATCAAGAAGAAATGCAAGCATCCAATCGTGCGTCGGGTGAAGTTAAGTTTTAATCATTGGCGACGAAAACAATAGGCTTTTGTTCCACGCGGGGCAAAAGCATCTTCCTACTAAAAAATTGAACAGTAATTTATTCCTATGAGTGAGCGTCTACAAAAAGTGCTTGCGGCCGAAGGTCTTGGCTCGCGCAGAGAAATTGAACGATGGATAGAGGCCGGTCGTATTACGGTAAATGGTGATGTTGCGCAACTGGGTCTTAAGGTTGAAGTTGGCGATGTGATTGAGTTAGATGGTAAGCGTGTGAAGGTTGAGACTAAGAAGCCTGAGCGTCGCGTTATTATTTATAACAAGCCAGAAGGCGAGGTTTCTACGCGCTCTGACCCTGAAGGTCGTAAAACAGTATTTGATCGTTTGCCGGTGAGTAAAGGTGAGCGTTGGATTGCGGTGGGTCGTTTGGATATGAACACCAGTGGTTTATTGCTGTTTACCAATGACGGTGAGCTTGCCAATGTGTTGATGCATCCTTCGAGTCAAATTGATCGCGAATATGCGGTACGTGTTAAAGGCGAAGTTGATGAAGATACGATGCGTACTTTGCGTGAAGGTGTGTTGTTAGAAGATGGTATGGCGCGTTTTACGGATATTCAGCCGGGTCGAAATGCAACGGGTGCTAATAGTTGGTATTACGTGGTGTTGATGGAAGGTAAGAACCGCGAAGTGCGTCGTTTGTGGGAATCGCAAGAAGTGCAAGTCAGTCGATTGAAGCGTGTGCGTTTTGGTAATGTGTTTATTCCTTCTTCATTAAAAGCGGGTAAGTATGCTGAGTTGAGTAAGGAGCAGGTTGATAGTTTGACGGAGTTGGCGGGTATTGTGGATGCGCCTGTTTCGTTTGAGGGGGAGGCGTTTAGTGATCAGTCTCGTCCGGCTAAGAATAAGAAGCCGCGTAAGTCTGACAATATGGGTAAGTCGCGGATGTCGGATCAGTCTCGCCGGGCTAGTAAGCCGCGAAGATAGTGGTCGAGAAGGTAGTAGGTCGAGAAGGTAGTAGGAGGCGCGGTTGCTTTTGAGGGACTGTGACTTTGGTTTTTAAGTTTTTAAGTTTTAAATTCAAGTTCAAGTTCAAGTTCGTCGGGGGTGGCCCGACATGCCAGAATTTAGATCTTTAAGCTCTATCTCATAGTTTTCTTATATTCTGGATTTTTAGTTTATTTGTTTGAGTTT